>NVTG01000053.1 GCA_002401495.1 Candidatus Kaiserbacteria bacterium | reverse complement strand
GCAGTTATTGCTAAATTCTCAACTATATTATGTAAATCTTTGTATTGATTTCCGTCAGCTTCTTTTGCGCCAGCCGAGCGAATAGCAATCTTATCTGAAAACCAAAAAGAAGTTCCGTTCATTCCTACTGAAAATATTATCGCAAAGATTAATATTCCTGGATTTCCAAAATATTCTGAGGTGAACCATCCAACAAGAACTATAACGAGAAAAAACACGGACATGATAACCCATGTTTTCCTAACGTTTTGTGACTGGTGAGTATAGAGGGAGGACATTTTGTATTAAAGAATTGCTACGTAAGTAAGGTAGGCGAGTACTCCGAGGATATACAAGGAAGGTGCCGATAGGATATCGTTTATCGCCTCTCTATTCTTCATTTCCAAAACAAAGGAAACGACCGCAATTACAAGTAGTATTGGAAGCCATATGATTGCAGTTAGTGCGGTAACCATAGAAATTGCAGTAAGCATTCCTCCTCCGGAGTTTTCTCCAGAAAATACCATGGCACCGATAAACAGAACCATTAATGCTAACGCAGACCAGTTAATTACATTAAGTACTTTGAGTGTTTTCATATTACTGAACTGACTCTAAAAATATTCTTTTCTCCAGTGCTCCGTCGTTTTCTCTCTTCGCATCTTGTGTTTCTTTTAGTTCATCAAGAGGAATATTAAATTCTCTTAAAATAGTCTCAAGAACCTCGTGAACGTCAGCAAGTTGCTCGAGCATTATTGCGTCGTTTTTTGAATCATATCCTGCAGCACGACGAACTTCCTCGGCTTCTTCGATAAGTTTATACAGAAGCTCTCTCCTATATTCATCCTTATCCATCTCTCTTGTACTGGGAATATCTCCTTTTGCCCTAATTATATCAGGAACCTTATCCCTAACTAATTTTCCGTATCTTTTCATTTTATTTATAATTAGTTTTTAACGCAGTCTAATTCTAAGGTTTTTTTAATTTCTTCAGGAACTCCGTCTATACAGTCATATTGTAGAGCTTCATCCTTATTTACCCAAGCGTAGTCAGTAAACGCTCCTTCCTCAAGAACAATGTCTCCATCTAGGACTTCGGATGCAAACTTAATCAAAACAACGGGCACTCCATCTGGTCTTATAAATGCCTTGGACATAAGGTAATACATATCACCAAATAGATCTAGTCCGCACTCTTCTTTAACTTCTCGACTAGCCAACTCTGAAATAGCACTGTCATAATCCTTAACTATTCCGTTCATGGATTCAGGGTTATTAACATCCAGATCCCCCCATTCAAGTTTTCCTCCAGGGACAGCCCACTTATTTGGGTGTGCTTTTTCTCTTTCCGATCGCTTGATTATTAAACAACGATTATCACTGGATCTAAAAGGAACAACATTTACAACAAAATAAAAAAGCTTATCTTTCTTGGCTTCCTCTATGTTTATTTCTGTTGCTGGCTCCTTACTCATTCTTGAAGTCTACTTTTACTGGTTCTCTTGCTGCGTCTTCTGCAAGTTCAAAGAAGTCTCTTTGTTCAAACTTAAACATGTTTGCAATTATGTTATTTGGAAAGGATTCTACTGCTGTGTTCAAATCCCTAACGTTTGTGTTGTAGAACCTTCTCGATGCCTGGATTTTATTCTCAGTGTCTACCAATTCTCTTTGTAGTTCTGCAAAGTTTTCGTTTGCTTTAAGGTCTGGGTAATTTTCAGATACTGCGAAAAGTGATTTTAGTGCTCCGGTAAGCATGTTCTCGGCTTGACCCTGTGCTTCCATTCCAGTTGCGTTCATAGCAGCTGTTCTCATCTCTGTAACCTTTGCTAGAGTATCCTGCTCGTGAGAAGCGTATGCCTTAACAGTTTCTATTAAGTTAGGTATAAGGTCGTAACGTCGTTTAAGTTGAACGTCGATGTCAGCCCATGCTTCTTTTGCTCGGTTTATTAGACGTATAAATGAGTTGTATGCCCATATAGCCCAAAGTACTGGAGCTAAAAGTATTATTAGTATTATTGTTCCTATTCCCATATTAATTTAATGATTTTATTAAGTATATCCATTATACCTCAACCCCTACTTTTTCTCTACAATATTCGAAGGTGTCTCCCCTTTTAGAAAAGAAATTATGTTTTCTGCTGCCATTCTACTCATTTTCCCACGTGTCTCAATTGTTGCGGATGCTATATGTGGTGTTAGAACAACGTTTTCTAATTCTGCTAAGCCTTCCGAGAGTTTTGGCTCTTCCTCGTAGACATCTAGTGCTGCTCCTTTTATAACTCCGTTCTTTAATGCAGAAACTAATGCGTTTTCATCGATAACAGGACCGCGAGAAGAGTTAATTAAGTACGCTGAATCTTTCATCATTGAAAGTCGCTCGGCATTGATTAAATGACGAGTTGAATCTAGTAGGGGAACGTGGACTGAAATTACGTCAGCTTCTTTTAAAACATCTTCTGGATTATCTCTAAATGAAGCACCGAGTTCTGAGTTAAGAAAATCATTCTCCTTAATGTCGTAATATATTATTTCCATTCCCAATCCCCGATTTGCAATCTCGGCTACGCGAGAGCCAATTCTTCCAGCACCTAATATTCCTAAAGTCTTTCCTTTTAGATCTGTCCCAAGAAGCATCATGGGTCCCCAACCATCATATTTTCCAGCTCGAGTGAATCTATCTCCTTCAGCTATTCTTGAAGTAATTGAAAGCATCATTGCAATTGTGTGTTCCGATACCGTGTCTGTTAGAACTCCTGGTGTGTTAGTTAATGTTACTTCCCGCTCGCTCGCAGCCTCAAGGTCCATATGACCAAAGCCAACTGAGTAGCTTGCGAAGATTTTTGCAGAAGGTGCTGCATCGAATACTTCTGAATCAATTTTGTCGGTGAGTAGGCACAAAACTGCATCGGGATTGTTTTCTTTTAAAGAGTTTAATAACTCTTCACGAGTTAGCACTCCATCCTTTTCACTTACCACAACCTCGTGACCCTCGTTTTTTAATAATTCAATTCCCTCGTTTGGAATTTCTCTTGTTACAAATATTTTTGACATATTATAGGTTGTTAAATAATTTTAATCTTGCAAGCACTACTTCGTAAACTGCATCGCGTCCCTTATCTAGATACCTATACGGCGCAACTTCTTCTGGGTTTGAGGCAAGCGCCTCTTCAATTCCCTTTCTGTAGGCCCTACGTATTTCAGTGTTTATATGTACTACATTCATCCCAGCTTCTATCGCGTTTCTGAAATCCTCGTCTGTTAGTCCAGAGCCACCGTGTAATACCATTCCTGCATCATTTCCTATTGCCTCTCTCATGCTTTTAATCAATTCAATATTTAGTGCAGGGTTATCTCTTCCTTTTAGCATTCCATGAAGATTCCCTACGGCTGGTGCAACTGCTGTTACTCCAGTCTCATTAATGTAGGAAACAACATCACTAGGTGTAGGTAGTGTTGTGCTTATATCGTCGGGAATTTCGTCTAACATCTTGCTTGAGGAGCCTATGTATCCCACTTCCCCTTCAGTTAAAGTATCTCCTGCGTAATCAACAACTTCTTTCATTGCAGCTTTATTTTCTTCCAGTGTTAGTTTAGATCCATCAAAGATTACGGAATCCATTCCAGCGTCAATTGCCGCTTTGCATCCGTCTACTGAATGTACGTGATCGGCGTTTGTGAAAATATCTATTCCATATTCTTCCCTTACTGAGTTAACCATTGCGACTGTTTTTTCTAACCCCACAAATTTACTCTCCCCTTCAGAGACTCCAATTATTACAGGAACGTTTAACTCACGTGCGGCTAATGCTATTGCGTTTAATTGAGTTGAGTCAGATATATTAAAGTGCCCAACTGCGTTTCCGTTTTCTAATGCTTCATCCATTACTTCTTTAAGTGTTTTCATGATGTTATTATATCATTATGAAATATAAATTCGTTGCCTTGGGCGACATCGTAACCGATGCGTTTATAAAACTTAAAGATGGAGTGCACATTGCCTCTGATGAACATGGAGAAGAGATCCGAATACGTTTTGGAGACAAACTAGAATATGAAGATGTAACTGTAGTTCCCGCAGTTGGGAACGCTCCTAATGCTGCAGTTTCCGCACACCGACTAGGACTTAGTACTGCTTTAGTAACCGATATTGGAGATGATGACTTTGGAAAGAGAAAGATGGAAGCACTACAACAAGAAGGAGTAGATACCACACACGTTAGAGAACACACCGGAATGCAGAGCAACTATCATTACGTACTACGAGTTGGTGTTGAAAGAACCATTCTAATTAAACACCATGAGTATCCTTATGAGGTACCTTCATTTGAAGAAGCTCCCGAATGGATATATTTTTCAAGCGTTGGAGAGCACGGTCTTGAATACCACCACCAACTGGCAGAGTACTGTAAAGAAAACAATGTGAAGTTGGCATTCCAACCAGGAAGCTTTCAAATATCACTAGGTTCTGAAAAGATTAAAGATATTTACGAGGCCTGTGAAATATTCTTTTGTAACAAGGAAGAAGCTCAGAGAATACTGGATTCAAAAAGTGACGACATAAAAGAACTTATCGACGGAGTTCGCGCACTTGGACCAAATATTGCAGTTGTAACAGATGGACCCAGGGGGGCGTACGCCTCAAACGGAGAGGGCTACTGGAAAATGCCAATGTATCCGGATCCAAAACCACCAACCGATAGAACCGGTGCCGGAGACTCGTTTTCAAGCACTGTGGTTTCTATGTTAGCTGAAGGAATGGAACTGCCTGAGGCTCTTAAACGAGGGCCGATAAACTCAATGTCTGTTGTGCAATACATTGGTGCACAGAAAGGACTACTATCACGAGAAGAATTGGAAAGATTATTAGAAGAGGCTCCAGAAAGTTATCAACTTGAAGAGCTATAAGTGTGTTTACTAAGTAGGTATAATATTATTATGTTCAAATTAAAAGAAAATAGAGGATTTACACTGATCGAATTATTAGTAGTTATTGCCATAATTGGCCTTCTTTCAAGTGTAGTACTAGCCTCTCTAAACTCAGCTCGAGAAAAGTCTCGTGATGCTCGTAGAATTTCAGACGTTAAACAGCTACAAACTGCTTTTGAAATATTCTTCGATGATCAAGGTGCCGTGCCTTCATATCCAGCTGGAACTACAGGACCCGCCCAAGTGGTATCTGCAGGCCTTATGCCGCAGGAACCTAAGGATCCTCGAACTAATGCATCATATGGATACCAAGGACGTAGTGTGACTGGAGCAGCGTGTGCTACCGCCCCTTGTTATAAGTACGTTGTCTACACCACTCTAGAAACTAACAACGCCGCAGCCTTAAACGATGGAAGTGGTTCAGATGTTGGAGGAGTGAACTGTGCAGCCGATCAGGTGTACTGTGTTCAACCGTAGTTAACAAATTCTTTGTTAGTAAAAAGCTCCCTTCTGGGAGTTTTTTACTATTTCTTTCTTTTTAAAACTTTCTTTGCTGCCTCGACTATACTCTCTGCATCTAAATTATAGTGCTCAATTAATTGTTCAGGTGTTCCTGATTGTCCAAACTGGTTCTTTACCGCAACGAATTCCATTGGTACTGGTGAGTTTTGAGAAAGAACTTCTGAAATGACACTTCCCAATCCTCCTGCAGCCTGATGTTCTTCAATTGAGACAACGGCTCCTGCCTCTTCAGCTACTTCAATTATTTTCTTCTCGTCCAAGGGCTTTACTGTATGACTGTTTAAAACAACAACACCTACTCCGTCATCTTCTAGTAGTTTGGCTGCAACGAGCGCGTTGTGAAGTAATGGACCACATCCAATTAATACAACATCTACCTTTTTTCCTCTCCACATTTCATACGACTTCCCTATCTCAAAATCTGTTTCTTCTGTTGTCATTATTGGAGTCTTCTCTCTTGCTAACCTAAGGTATGTTGGTGAATGATTTTCGGCTATCTGTAGAGTTGCTTTTTTAGCCTCAACTGAGTCACAAGGTACTACCACTACCATTCGTGGAATTACTCGCATAATTGCGATGTCCTCAATTGCCTGATGTGTTCCCCCGTCTGGTCCTACAGAGACTCCAGCATGACTTCCTATCACTTTTACTGGTCTATCGTTATAGCAGATTGTAGTTCGTATCTGTTCCCAGTTACGTCCAGGAGAAAACATTGCGTACGACGTGATAAATGGAATTTTACCTCTTGCCGCCATTCCTGATGCTACTGTTGCGAGGTTTTGCTCCGCCACACCCATTTGAACAAACCTCTCAGGGTATTTATCAGCAAATGCCTTCATGCGAGTGGAGCCAGTTAAATCAGCACAAAGTCCTACTATGCTTTCATTATTGTCAGCTGCCTCAACTAATCCCTCACCGAAACCGTTTCGTAGTGGAACTTGTTCTACGTCTGCATCAAAAATCTTTTTGTTTAATTCTTCGTTTAACATATTATTCGTGTTCACCTTCAATGTTTCCTCCAAGAGTTCTTAGTTCGTGTAATGCCTTGTCGCCTTGTTCCTTATTAGGTGGCTTACCATGCCAATGAAAGTCTCTCTCAAACTCTGCCACTCCTTTCCCGGGAATTGTGTGTGCTATTAATACAGACGGCTTATCGTTCACAGATCGTGCTTCTCCTATTGCTTCATTCAATGCTTCAAAGTTATGGCCATCAACTTCAATTACGTGCCAGCCAAAGCTCTCCCACTTAGCCTTTAGAGGCTCAAGGGGCATTATGTCCCAAGTGTATCCATCGATCTGTATTCCGTTTCTATCTACTATTCCAATTAGGTTTTGTAGCTTTTCCCTTCCTGCTAGCATCGCACTCTCCCATATAATTCCACAATCAAGTTCTCCGTCGCCCATTAGAGCGTAGACGTAGCTATCTGTTGCTCGTCCTTGATCCATGCGTTGTGCTAGTGCCATTCCTACAGCTTGCCCTAATCCGCTTCCTAGTGGTCCAGAGCTTGCCTCCACCCCGTGAAGAAACTCTCTATGAGGATGTCCTTGTAGGCGTGATCCGAATTTTCTAAGTGTCGAGAGTTCTTTTAGAGGAAAGTACCCAGCTCTTGCCATTGTTGCGTATTGCACTGGACATATGTGTCCGTTTGAAAGTATCACCCTATCTCTATCTTCTCTGTCTGGATTCTTTGGGTCATGAGTCATTGCGTGGAAGTACAGAAGCGTAAATACATCAGCCATACCTAGAGGGCCTGCTGTGTGACCAGAGCCTGCAGCAAGTAGCATCTCAATAATATCTTGTCGGATACTATTGGCAGTTTGTTCTAAATGAGCAATTTTTTTATTCGATAACATTACTTAATTTTGAAAAAGCACCTTCCTTATCTTCTTCCTTCATTATGGCGGAGCCTACACCAAAGATGGCTGCTCCTGATTCTCTTAATTTTACTATATTTTGAGCATTAACTCCTCCATCTACTGTTATTAAAAGATTCGGATATTTTTCTTTTAAATCTCGTATTCTTTCCAATGAAGATTCATCAAACTTCTCGCCCTGATATCCTATTTTTTGTATTGTCATAATCTGAACGCTTGAGACCATTTCCTCTTCGATAAGGGAGTAGATTTCTTCAATTGGTGTGGAGAGCAGAATTGAGACTCCGGTTTTTGCCCCTACCTCATTCCATTGTATAAAAGTCTCCTCCGGATCATCCATTCCTTCAATTTGTGCAACTATTCGACTAGCACCAGCACGGATAAAGGATAATCCAACCTCTCTTGGATTTTCAACCATGAGGTGTGCTTCAAATTCTATTCCTTCTGGTAATCGTTTTCCCTCTATGGTCGTTTCGTTATATGGAAAACTCTTTGATGGAACCAACTTCCCATCCATTACATCTATTTGTATATTTTTTGCAAATGTAGAGACTGCGTCTATTTGAGATATTAGAGATTCCCATTCATCAGCCATAATGGCTGGCTGTATGTTGTTTTTTTGGTTTTCCATTAAAACTGTTGTATTCTCCGTAAATGTCGCTCTTCACTACTAAATTCAGTGTATAACCATTTTTTAACTGCCATCTTTGCTTCTTCCTCGTTAACAAAGCGAGCGCCAATGCTTAATATATTTGAATCATTGTGCTCGCGTGAGAGTTCTGGTATTTCTTCTCCTCCGTACCAAACTGCGGCCCTTACGTTTTTAAAACGGTTTGCAACCATTGCCTCCCCTTGTCCTGACCCTCCTAAGATAATAGCTTTATGTTGTGGGTTTTCTGAAACTTCCTTTGCAACATGCGCTACAAAATCAGGGTAGTCGTCT
>NVTG01000052.1 GCA_002401495.1 Candidatus Kaiserbacteria bacterium | reverse complement strand
GGAGGTTGTAATAGAAGAAATTATTCCAGTAGTAGAGAAAATTGCACTTCCCGTAGTCTATATAAAGCCAGTGGTTGAAGAGGAAAAAGTAATTGAAGTCCCACAAGTAGCTGCTGTTATTTTAAGTGAGCCCACTAAAGATAATAAGACAAGTTGGTATTTTATACTCGCGGCGTTGCTTTTCTTTTCTATTGTTGGAATACTTGCTCTACGCCCAACATATGAAGGAAAATAGAAAAATATTAATACTAGTTACTCAAGGAATAGTAGGAGGAACCTCCACTTTTCTGTTAGAACTAACCCAAAGCCTTATTGACGCAGGTGAGGATATAACCTTGGCCTACGGAAGCGGGGAATACATTAAAGAAAGAAGCACAGAATTAAATTTAAAGAATATCCATTTGAAGTGGATGGGGCGCACAGTTAATCCTCTTAAGGGCTTAATGTCCTTTTTAGAGGTTAGGGCGGTTTTAAAGAGGGAGAAGTATTCTGTAATACATTTAAATAGCTCAAACGCACTAATTGCAGGCATTGCAGCCAAGACAATAATTAGGGGCCCAAGAGTAGTTTTCACTGTCCATGGCCTATCTTTTCTAGATAAGAATGCAGATGTATCAAATCTACTTAAATGGGCATATGGGTTAGGTATGAGATTCCTACTTCTCTTTGTAGACCGAATAGTCTTTGTGAGTAACGAGAATTACACAAGGGCAAAGCAGAAAGGAATTGTTAAAAACGGGCACGTAATACGTAACGGACTTAAAGATCCTACTTTCCTGTCGAGAGAAGAAGCAAGGAAAGAGTTGTCATTGGGGAATGGTTTTATTATTGGGTCCATTGGTCGTCTTGTTTCTCAAAAAAATTACGAATTCTTAATCTCGCAAGCTGAGAATTTCCCTAACGCAGAGGTTATTATAATAGGAGAAGGTAAAGAAAGAGGAAAACTAGAAAAACTAATTAAAGGAAATGTTTCTCTTTTAGGAGAAATTCAAAACGCCTCTAGATACTTAAAGGCTTTTGACGTATTTGTTCTACCCTCAAGATATGAAGGTTTCTCTATTTCTCTACTTGAAGCACTATTTGCAGGCATTCCCGTGTTGGTAAGTGACGTAGGAGGAGCACAAGAAATACTTTCAGACACAAACCAAATTTTTCCCTTTAATAACGCAGAGGCCTTCAATTCTAAATGCAGAAGAATTATAGAGAGTGAAGATTATAGAGAATCTTTGGGACTTTCAAATTATGAATCAAGTAGGAAGTTTTCAATCGAGAAAGCAGCAGAAGAATATATTAAAGTGTATAGAACATGAGTAAATACGTAATACCAGATCTTAAAGGGATTGATGAAAAAGTTGAGAGAGATCTCGAGGTTATTCGCTCTTCTATACTTGATATATATGGAGACTCCATCTCTTCCATTATCTTGTGTGGAGGGTTCGGAAGAGGTGAAGGAAGTATTATAGAAGGAGTTCCATTTAATGATTACGATATAGTTCTTATCTCCAAGAAAAGAATTCCAAAAAAGGAACTTAAGAGTCTGGGTACCGAATTAGCTAAAAGAATAGGAATTAGATTTGTTGATTTGGGAGTGGTAACTGATGTTAGTAAATTGCAGCTTAGTGTCTTTTCGTTTGATTTAAAAAACAGTAAGGTAATTTATGGAAAAGATGTTCTAGAGAAGCTCCCTACATTTAATTCGGAAGACATTTCTGTTGATGAGGGAGTTAAGCTACTGCGTAATAGAATCATATGCTTTTTAGAACTTACCCCTGATGGTTTTTTGGATCAAAGACCTATTAATGAGAATGAACACAGATTATTGGTATTACAGGTCAGTAAGGCAGTAATAGCAGCCTCCATTGCAGAACTGATCCTAAAAAGGCGGTATGTTAGTAGCTATAACGAACAAAAGAGACTTCAGAGCGACTCTCTTATCATAAAGGCCTACGACGTTAAGCTAGGGTTGGTAGACCCAATTACAGTAGATCCATATAAATACTGGATCGATTCAATAGAGTACTTCCTATCTGTTTTTGATAACTACCCTCAAGGTAGCACGCAATCAAATCTATTTAGAAATATATTAAAGCTGATCATTCTTAGAGAGCCTTTCCACTTAGAGAGCTCATTACGAAAAGTGGAAGAATGGGCAGTAAAAATAATTAGATCAGGTTCAGACAAAGGAAAAGATGCTTGTATTAAAGAGTGGGAGAGAGTTCACCATTAATATGCCATACGCATCGATAATAATTAGAACAAAGAATGAAGAGAGTGGATTAAAGAATCTACTAGAATCTTTAAAGACCCAGACGTTTAAGGACTATGAAATTATTGTAGTAGACGACAGTTCTACAGATTCCACAGTTGAAATAGCGAGAAATCATGGATGTTCCGTGTATAAAATTACTCCTGGGACGTTTACCTTTGGACACGCTCTAAACGTTGGCCTAGAAGAAGCCAATGGAGAGGTGGCAGTTATTGTTAGCGCACACTGTCTTCCAAAGGATTCTAAATGGATAGAACTTCTAGTATCAGAATATTCCAAGAAGAATAATCTAGCGGGAGTCTACGGAAGGCAGGTTCCATTTCCCGACGCCAGTCCAATGGAGAAGAGAGGGTTGCTAGAGGCATTTCCTGAGGGGGATAGTCATGGGCGTTTTTCAAATGCGAACAGCTCCATACGTCTTTCTGTGTGGAAGGAAACTAAGTTTGACGAAACTCTAACGGGTGCGGAGGATTTTGATTGGAGCACTAAAGTTCAAGACAAAGGTCATATTATTGAGTATCAACCACTGGCAACGGTCTTTCATTCACACAAAGAGAGATTAAAGGGTGTTATCGAACGCTCTTACAGAGAAACTCTTGGATTAATTAATATTAAGAGTCCTTTAATTAAAAAGCACTCAGCTTTTGGCTATATATTGCGAGCAATACGGTCTATGGCTCTAGACTATATTTTCCTTGTTCAAAATCCTGTTTCCTTTAAGTACCTAATTTCATGGACTATAAGGATTCCTTTATATAGAATGGGAACATATTATGGACAGTACAAGGCCACAAAATAAGGAAGCAGTATTATTTATTCTATTGGACGCTTTTAGGTGGGATTATTTAAATGCGGAGGACTCTCCGACTTTGTATAAAATGGCATCAGGAGGAGTGTATGTTAAAAAACTAAAAAGTTCGTCTGGTTTTACACAGCGCTCTTCCTTGTTCACCGGAGCACACCCTGAGATTCACGGAAACTATACGATGTACGTGAAAGATTCGGAAAACTCTCCGTTTAAGATTCTTAGGCCGTTTAGGAAGTTACTGTCTAAAATTCCAAGGACTGGCTTAGTGCATAGAGTTACAAGGAAATTCATAAACCAAATACCCAAAGTTTCTAGTAGTTGGGCACCTCCCGGTGCTATACCTTCTGACGTTCTCTCGTACATATCAGTAATAGAGGATAACAAACCAATTCACTCACCTGGCGCATTGCCAGTCGAGAGTATATTTGATGTTTTCCAAGAAGAGAATATATCTAGCCTATACATGATGGCTCCTGTTTCTGGAGATGACGGGAGCACTATGAAGAGTTTACAGAAGAAAATGTCTACCCAACACCAAGCATTTTTTGTTCAATTTTCTGATACTGACGGACTCGTTCATATCTCTGGAGTAGATAGTGATAAAAGACGGGAGTTGGTTAAAGAGGTAGATGAGAGGGTCCGTGCTCTTACAGAGCAATTTGAATCTTTGTATCCAAATGGAAAGACTGTTGTTATCGGAGACCATGGAATGGTTGATGTTGAACAATACATAGATGTGTGGGGGGAGGTTGAGAGTTTCGCAAAAGAGAATGGATTAGAAAATACAAAAGACTATTTAATGTTTCTCGACTCAACTCTCGCACGTTTCTGGTTCTTGAGCGAAAAAGGGGAGAGAATATTAAAACCTTTCCTACTTAAATCCTTTAATGATAAAGGTAAGTGGGTGGATGAGGAATACATGTACTCTCGCAACATACCTAGAAATAGTGAGTGGTATGGAGATTTAATGTGGAGTGCCGATGAAGCCGTTGGGATATTCCCAGATTACTTTCATTGGCCGCAGGACAAGTACAAGGCGATGCACGGGTACGACAGCATGGTCGATTCCATGAAAGGAATGGCGATTATACATAACGCCAGTACTAGGGAGGTTATAGAAGAGGCTAATCTTGAGGATATAGGAGTAACAATATGCGACCTGTTGAAGATAAGACACCCTGATAAAGCAACGGGCAAATCATTATGGAAATATTAGTCGTAATACCCTGGGGGATTGATAGTGGTGCAGGAGTAGAAAAAAACTCCACTCTTGTATTAAATGCACTAGCGACTGACTTTTCTATAAAAGTTGTAGTCGTGGGAATGGTGGATGAATCTGTAAGAGAAAACTTTAATGAAAATATCGAAGTTGATTATATAAAGGTAAGTAGAGTAAGGGAGAGTATATTACCCTTAAGAGCAATTATTAAAGAATCTAACCCAGATATAATAATTGGGAATATTCCTTCTTCGTGTATAGCAACATACATAGCACTCGTTCTTTCAGGAGGGAGAGCAAAGTTTATCTCCGTTAACCATGGGTTTGATACAGGCAGCTTTTTTGATAGATTATCAGCAAATCTTTTAGGGATTTTCTCAGATAAAGTTATAGCTGTTTCAGAGGGGGTAAAGAAGTCCGTTCTCCTTGGGAGAGAAAAAACTACTGTTATATACAACGCTTTTGATATTAAAGGCATACAGGAGCAGGCAGAGGCGGAAATAGAGCACTTTAGTAAGCCGTACGTTGTATACGTCGGTAGATTACATGATAAACAGAAAGGGCTAAGTACTTTAATGAAAGCTACTAAATTGGCGGGGCAGGATCTGGTTGTTGTTGGGGATGGAGAAGATAGACATGTAGTGGAGGAGGCTAATTTAGTTGGATGGAAAAGAAATCCGTTTCCGTATATCAAAGGAGCTGAAGCACTCGTACTCTCTAGTAATTTTGAAGGATTCGGGAGAATACTGGTAGAGGCACTTTCCCTTGGGGTTTCTGTCGTTAGTACAGATTGTAAAAGCGGCCCATCTGAAATACTAGAAAACGGCAAATACGGAATACTTGTTCCTGTTGGGGATGCGAAGATGATGGCGGATGCTATAAGAGAGGTTGTAAAGAATCCATTTAACAAGGAGGAACTTATTAAAAGGGCAGAGTTTTTCGATGTAAAACGAGCGGTGGAGAGTTATAGGAAACTACTTTATGAAATTTAGCGTAATAATTCCAACATATAAAAGAGAGGAAGACCTGCTTAGGTGTCTAGATTCCATTAAGCTGCAAAGCTTGGCACCTGACGAAGTGATAGTTATTGATGATGATTCAATTACTGAAGTATTAGAGGTTACTTACTATAAAAAAGATCACTCCAAACACAATAGAGGAACAGCTGTATCTCGTAATCTTGGGCTCTCCCTTATACGAAACAACATCTTTTTTATCCTAGACGACGACTTGGTATTAGATCCGGGCTTTTTCAAAAACATAATTAGCTTGTGGGAATCTTCAAATGAGAAAACAGTAGGTATTGGCGGAGTCATTTCAAATAATAGAGGTAAGAGCATCTTTGAAAAAGTCTACAGTAGTGTTTTTGGGCTAACCTCAAAATATAAGTGGGATGTTACTAGTTCAGTGTTTCAGGTGTGGAACGATAAGATTGGAAGAGTAGAGGAGGGATATTACGCCCACGGAGGTGCGTGTTCATATGATGCCTCTAGAGTTAGGTCTCTGGGAGGTTTTTATGTATTTAGAGAAGGTCTGTCAGAGCTTGAAGACATTGAGTTTTGTTTGCGCGCAAAAACTGGCGGGTTTCATTTTTTAATAGAACCTCTTTCTAAAACCCTTCACTTACATAGTCCTGGAGGTAGAGAAGGTGAATACTCTAGAGGTTTTAGAGAAGGATATAATAGGAATATAATCTTCCAAAAACACGGAACTTCTTCAAGACTAGCCTTTCTTTGGGCTAGTTTCGGATGGTCCTTCAAACAATTATTAAGAGGAAACTTCAGAAGGTTCTTCGGTCTTATAAAGGGTAATTACAGTAACGGAAAAGACAGTTCTAAGTAGAGCCTCGAGCAAGATAGCGGTAATGATTCCCCACAAACCAAATTGAATTACTAACGCGAGACTTAGCAGTATTCTAATTGCTGGGAAAACAAATCCGTAGACGTAAAGAATCTTCACGGCCTTCTGTGTTTGGAAAAATGTTTTTATAAGTAAAAAAGGAACCTGCAGAAGGATAAGAGATATTACTTGTGTATATATTACAGATTCAGAATATTGAGGGAATAGAAAAGAGAACACGAAAGGTGCAAGTAATATGTATATAAGAACAATCGCCGAAGTAATTATGAACGTCTTGTATATTAACTTTGGTAGAGTACGTTTAATTTCAGAGGGGTTTTCTGTAGCAAATTTTGGATACGCTAATATTGGAAACATTCCAGCCGCCCTTAATAATTCCATTGGAATTGCTATGGCTATGAAAAAAACAGCTAGTTGAGTCGCTCCCAGAAAGTGCCATACAAAAATACTATCTATATAAGTAGCTAGAACCAAAAGTCCTGCCATAACAGATAGGTGTTTCGAATAGCTTATAAGTCCTGGATCAACAGAGCCAACTGCACTCCTATTCACTCTATAGGTAAATAGAAGGTTTATAACGATTGGAGTACCAATTAGGGCTACAATTATTATTACTATATTTTCAGGGAACAGAAGTATTGCAACACCACCTATAACTAGTGCTGCTAACTTGGCCTGAATAGAATACAGAGTGGCACTCTTGAATAATTTACGAGAATATAGGTAAAAGGTGTATAAGGCCGAGGTTTCAAGTAATGGGGCAGCGAGTGCCACAAAAATCATTATTATTGAAAGGGAGGCGTTCCCTATAGATGCGTAGTAGGCACTTAATATAAGGGCTAGGATTGATCCTATAATTCCGTATCGTAGTTTTGCTAGTACTCCAGTTAGAAGATTTCCTGTAAAACCTTTTGGAGTTGATTCCATAATCGCGATTTGCATGCCTGGAAGTGCAAAGATTCCAAATATAGCAACCAAGGAGATAACTAAACGGTATTCTCCTAATACATCAGGTGCTGCAAAGTTTGCAATCAAGAAGAGTATTAGAAAGGACTGAAGGGAAGCAGCTATTTGAGAGACGCTCAGCCAGCTTCCTCCTTTAAGTACATATAATAAATCTTTGGTCAGCTTAGGCATATTGCGATTGTAGCATGGGGGTACATATTGCTATACTTCCTCCATGACGCTAGAGTCGATACTTAAAAAGATTATAATTGCTGGGATATTTTCTCTACCGTTTGTTGTTTTAATAGTATTTAGCAGCACTTTCTTTCCATATATAGTAGGTAAAAACATAGCCTTCCGTGTACTGGTGGAGATAATTTTTAGTTCTTGGATCATTCTTGCGGTTATAAATTCAAGATACAGACCACGATGGACATTTGTTCTCTCTTCAATTGCAGCATTTGTTGCCATTGTATTCGTTGCCGATCTTTTAGGAGAGAATTTCTATAAAAGCTTTTGGAGTAATTATGAACGGATGGAGGGACTGATAACGCTGTTGCACATACTGGCTTATGTAATTGTGCTGCAGGTTGTGATGACTAAGGAGAGTTTATGGCTTTGGTTTTGGAGAATCTCTTTAGGGGTTAATGTATTCGTTGCATCCCACACGATAATTCAATCGCTTTCCTCAGATGCCGTACGTCTATACTCTACTTTAGGAAACCCAATCTATTTGGCGGTGTACACTCTCTTTCATATTTTTATAGCTCTAATATTAGTGTTTAGAAGGGGAGTTACTCCTAATGAGAGATACTTGTATCTCGCTGCTCTTCCGTTTCTTTTTTACGCGGTGTATTTAAGTGCAACTAGAGGGGCCGCCATAGGTATAGTGGGAGGATTTCTACTTAGTGCAGTGGGTATCGCCTTTTCGTATCGTAAGAACAGAAAGGTGTTGGTTACGTCTTTAGTATTACTTTCAATATTAGTAACTTCTGTCTTTGGGTTTTGGCTAGCAAGGGACTCTTCGTTTATTAGAGAGAACCCTTCACTGAATAGATTTGCATCAATGTCTCTTGATGATCATTCTATATTTGCCAGGACCCTAGTTTGGAACATGGCACTAACTGGAATAAAGCAGAAGCCATTACTAGGGTGGGGGCAGGAGAATTTTAATTACGTTTTTAATTTCAATTATGATCCCAAAATGTACAACCTTGAGCCTTGGTACGACCGTACTCATAATATTATCTTCGATTGGGCTATTAGTTCTGGGATTCCAGGTGTTCTAGCGTATCTGTCCATATTTTTAGCTTTGTTGTTACTAATTTA
>NVTG01000051.1 GCA_002401495.1 Candidatus Kaiserbacteria bacterium | reverse complement strand
AAGAAATGCAACCCACCCTTTTCATATTTGAACTAAAGGACGGAAAATGGCATTCGATACCAGTTGAGAAGTTGGGGACTGAATACTATCTCCTTGATGGTTTTTTAGCCGCTAATTTTTTAAATAATATTTACCGCTGCGATTCAAACGAAGACCAGCGTAAATATTTGACCGATGCCGGAATTTTCATCGGAGAGGAAGAACCCGTGTTGATGTGACAGAGACAAAGGCGTGGAGTGAAATCCTCGCCTTTGAATATTTCTAAACTACCACCTCCCAATCAAGTTCCCTTGCCTCAACGTCCGCTTTTTTTAATCTAATTTTAACGTCATCACCAATACGGTATTTCTTACCATCCTTTTTGTTAACAAGAGCGTAGTGCTTCTCGTCCAATTCGAACCATCCCTTTAAGGAACTTAATCGAACCATTCCTTCAGCGTGAGTTGAGTTTTCACTAACGAACATTCCCCCCTTTGTTACTCCAGTTACCTTTCCATCAAAAACATCTCCGACTTTTGAATGCATATATTCAACTTGTTTAAACTTAGTTGAATCACGTTCAGCGCGAACGGCCTCAACTTCTCGTTGACTTGAACGAAGTGCCATATAGCGATACGTATCTATTTCTTCTTTAGGGATAGGGGAATTATCAATGTGTGCCATTAATATTCTATGAATCATCATGTCTGGATATCTACGTATTGGGGATGTGAAGTTGGTGTAGTGACTAAATCCTAAACTAAAGTGTCCAATATTTTTATCACTGTAAATTGCTTTTGCCATTGAGCGCAGTGTAGCCATTTGGACAACCGCCTCTTCAGGACGTCCTTTAACAGCTCGCATCAACTCCCCTAGGTCCTTTGCTTTAATTTGGTGTGCTTCTTTATTCAACTGGTTGTACCCTAGCGCTTTTAAGAAAACAGAAAGTTCTGCCAGCTTATTAACATCTGGCGCTTCGTGAATACGGTATATAGACATTGAACTTGCAGGATTGTTTCCTTGGGACTTCTCCGCTAAATGCTTTGCGATAGTTCTATTTGTTAGAAGCATGAACTCTTCAATCAATTTCATAGTATCTAGCTTCTCTTTGATGTAGGCCTTTAGAGGTTTTCCATTTTCATCTAACTCAAATTGAATTTCGTCCGATTCAAATTCAATTGCACCTTCTTCCACTCTTTTCTTTCGTAGTTTGCTTGAAAGGTCCCAAAGAGTATTAACTTCTTTAGAATATTTGTGCTCTCCACCGTCTAATACGTCTTGTGCGGTTCTATATGTAAATCTAAAGTTTGAGTTTATCAATGTCTTCGCGAAAGTAACATTAACAACACCAGCCCCCTTGTTTAATTCAAAGATGGCAGCAAATGCCCGCTTGTCTTCATTTGGGTTAAGACTACAAAGATCATTTGAAATAGCCTCAGGAAGCATGGGTATTGTTCGATCCACTAAGTAAACTGAAGTTGCTCTGTTTTGAGCCTCTTTTTCAATTGCAGAACCCGGAAGAACATAGTGGGTTACGTCTGCAATATGAATACCAACTTCGTAGTTTCCGTTTGGTAGTTCTTTAATGGAAAGTGCATCATCAAAGTCTTTTGCGTCATTTGGGTCGATGGTAAAAGTAGGGGTATCTCTAAAGTCAGTTCGGACAGGTAAGTCTTCTTCAGTAATTTCTCTTTTGGATAGTAGGGCTCTTGCCTCCTCTTCAACTTCTTTTGGAAAACCACTGGCAAATCCACGCTCGAGAAGAATCGCTCGTATTTCAGTTTCGTGTTCACCCTTCTTACCGATAACTTCAACGATCTTTCCGTGAGGGGATTTGTCCCAAGAAGTAAGTTCAATTAATGCTTTGTCGTTAACTCTTAAAGTAGAGGTGTCTCCTTCTACGATAAAGCGTCTATACACACGAGGATTATCTGGCGTTAGTTTCCAAACACCACCATCTGTATCTAGCGTACCAACGAATTGAGTGCGTGATCGCTCAACGACTTCCAGTACTTTTCCTGAGAACCGGCTATCTCTAGGGCCCTTAGGAAGCTTAAGTACAACCACCACGTCTCCACTTAGTGCAGTATTCAAATTATCTCTTTCAATACGGATGTCATCTTCTAAATCTTCGTGCATGAAAAAACCAGTACCACTTCTTGTTATTGTGATAATTCCTTTCAATTGGCTATTGCTCTTATTATTTTTGTGTTGCATAAATTCTTTTCAACAGTTGTGTTATTGCTCTACATGATATCATTACCCCCGGTATGTACATTTGCTTTCCTTAATAGGAAAGTGGGGCGCCTCCTTATCAACAGGGGGCGTCTAATAATATATGGGTCTATAGTATAGACATTAAAAAAAAATTTGCTATAGTGTCGCCACTTATGTTGAAAATAAGATTACAAAGAACAGGTAGAAAGAACGATCCGTCATATCGTGTAGTTGTTACAGAACACCAACGCGGACCTAAAAGTGAAAACCACGTAGACCGTGTTGGTTTTTACAATCCCAAGACAAAAGAAAAGAAACTTGACGAAGAAAAGATTAAGCACTGGATCTCAAAAGGAGCACAACCTAGTGGAACAGTACACAACATGCTTATCAAAGCTGGAATCATTAAAGGACAAACTATTAACGTATTACCTCAAAAGAGTCCTGTAGTTAAAGAAGTAGAAGAAAAGGAAGAAGCACCAAAGGAAACTACAGAAGAGGAGACTACTGAAGAAACAACAGAGGAAGTAGTTGAAGAGGAAAAGACTGAAGAGGCGCCAAAAGAGGAAGAAAAGACGGAAGATGCTCCAGTTGAAGAAGAAAAGAAGGAGGAAGATGCTCCAAAAGAAGAGGAAGCACCAGTAGAAGAAGAGAAAAAAGAGGAGTAATCTAATTGACTTACGCTCTTTGCGTGCAATAATTAGCTTACATTTAACAAATAATTCAGACATTCATGAGCGAAATGGACCAAGACTTCTTAGAGTTTGTAGTAAGGGCACTAGTAGACAACCCAGATACCGTTGCAGTTAACCGAACAGTAGACGAAATGGGCGTTTTGTTAACACTTGATGTTCACAAAGACGATATGGGAAAGATCATCGGACGAGCGGGGAATACCGCAAAAGCAATCCGAACACTACTAAGAGTAGTAGGAATGAAGAACGATGCTCGAGTAAACTTAAAGATTAACGAGCCAGAAGGAGGAGCACCACGCCCACCAAGAGAAGAGGCACCAGCTACAGTTGCAGAAGTTGCACCAGAGGCTGAAGAAATGTCAGACGAAGAAAAGCGCGCAGCTTCAAAGTCAGTAGATGAGGCAATGGAAGACTTAGGTCTTTAAAAGAGAAAAACTTTAAACAAGAACCCGCCGAAAGGCGGGTTTTTGTTGCTTTAAATACTAAATAGAAGTACTGTAAGTTTTGACAAAATTTGCGAGGTAGAAAATGTCAGATTACGGTTTTAGTTCCGGGGCGTGGACTCCGCGTATAACGTTAGGGCCGACCTTGGAGATTTTCCTTTCTCCGAAAGTCGCAGAATTATGCTTCGGACACAGTCCCACAGACGACCAGGTTGCTAAATTAGGTGCTCTTGCCAAAGCTGTTTTAGGTGAGAGCATAAAAAATGCACCCAGCAACCTCTACGATATTAAGGAAGAGACATTGCTCCTGAAGACTATCATGCTTGATGCAGGGAAGGGCACCTGGCTATCTTCACCCCCACTTGCTGTGCGAGAAGCGCGAAGGTGTATCACGACCGGATTGTCGATCAAGTATGGCTGTCATAACCTGGATCATTTCCAAGACGTACCAACCTTTCTAATGCTGTTTCAGTGCTGGATTGATTGGGTCGACTGGATGGTTGACGAAGCAGATCTTTAACTAAAAAAGCCCCGGCATTCGTGTCGGGGCTTTTAGTTTTTCAATAAAAGTGTAGGCTACCCCTATGACCCACTTTCATTTAATTACATTATTCCCAGAATCAATTGAGCCGTATTTCAATACGTCTATGCTTAAACGTGCTCAGAAGGATAAGAAAATTAAAGTTAGCTACTATAACCCACGTGAATTTACAAAAGATAAACATAATCGTGTTGATTTTAAACCATACGGCGGAGGACCAGGAATGGTACTCGAAGCCGGAAGTGTATTAAGAGCAGCACAAAAGGCAATTGGAGCAAAGAAAGACGTTGAAGTTATCTTCTTCTCTCCAAGTGGTAAACAATTTGAACAAAAAGACGCAAAACGACTTTCAAAGAAAAAGCACGTTGTTTTCCTCTGTGGGCACTACGAAGGAATTGACGCACGTGTAGGTAAGATTTTAAAAGCAAAACCAGTTTCAATTGGACCGTACGTACTAACAGGAGGAGAATTACCCTCAGCTGTAGTTGCAGACGCTATAACACGCAACGTTCCAGGAGTTTTAGGAAACGCCGAATCTCTTGAAGATACGCGAACGGCTAGTCCTGAAGTGTACACACGACCTGAAGTTTTAAAATGGAAGGGGAAGGAGTATACAGTTCCGAAAGTTTTACTCTCTGGACACCATAAGAATATTGAAGAGTGGAAGAGGGGGAAGAAGAAATAGTATACATGGTGTCATTGACTTTCTTTTTAAGAATCTTATACTTAATATTAACAAGCATTAAAGCAAGCTTCGCTTGATTTAGACGCACAAAACATGTCAAAAACTTCATTTTTTAAAGCCTATTCCAATTTACCTATTAATATAAGGAAAGAAATTGTTTTAGATTTAGGAGAGCCAACTGGGCCAGTATCTTGGGAGGTGGCTTACACAGAGATTAATGCAGACACGACTCTCGGAGACCAGATACTTTCAAAATTAAATGATTTAGGAATTGTAACGAATGAACAATAATCTATATGAATAATCTTAATAAGGACAATCACATTTCACAAGAAGTCGTAGACTTGGTTGTTGCTAGATTAAAATCTATGCCAGAAAACGTAGCTATATCTATTGGAGGGACTAGCGAAACCTTTACTACTAAAGAGATGATTCGAAATGTAGAAGAAAGAAATGAATTTGGACATACAATGGTTAAGGTTCAGATGAATTATCTCCGGTCTCTACAAGATTTGAATACTCTTTCTTTTTTGTAAAATGCTATTAATTACCAGACCAAGATATGATACGGCTACACATTACTTGTATCATTGGACAAAAGAGATTATAGACGAAGCCGATACACGGGGAATTGACTATAAGGTACTGAATAAAGACGAAGTAAAAAAGAAGGTTATACAAAGTTATCTAAAAAAAGGTATCGCGCATACTTTACTTATTAATGGACATGGGAGTGCAACAACAGTTTGTGGACACGAAGATAAAGTATTGATTTCTTCCACGGACGGTGTCCAACATTTAAAAGGTGTTGTGATTTTTGCAAGAGCATGTAAGGCAGCGCAGATTCTAGGCCCAAAAGCCATAGAGAAAGGCGCCCGTGCTTTCATTGGATATATTGAAGACTTTATCTTTTTGCATCAAAGTGACAAAGAGTCCGAGTTTTTTAAAGACCCAACAAAAGACAATTTGGCCAAGCCTTTTATGGAGTGCTCAAATAAAGTATCGCAAGCCTTAATAAAAGGGCATTCTCCAAGTGATGCACACGAACAAAGTCAAAAACTCTATAGGAAGTACATGAGGGAAATGTTAAATAGCGAAGCAGAATCTTATGCGCTACCTTACTTATTGGCAAATATGCAAAATCAAGTATGTCTAGAATCAGCTCAGGAGGACATTTAGCACAAGAGTTTTTCGTCTAGCTTTATTGGTGATCCCAAATTGATTGGATTAACTATAATGATTTCTACCCCACACCTCCCATTGACACATCCCCCCAAATCCGTTAATATACCGCTACTTTTTATGTGATTGTGTTCTGGCTAGTTTCGAAAGAAACTGTGTTATGAAAAGGATTTTTTAATACTCTGTTAAGCGGCTTAATTTTTGGTTAGCTTAACCTTTATCAAATAAGTGTAAGTTCAAACGAGGCTCGACCTTAAGGTCGTCTTTCGTTTCTATGTATCTATGAGTAACATCGCATTGCCTAAGAGACATTTCGGAAAGTTCAACACGAACTTAACTGAAACACCTAGTCTTGTACAAGAACAACTAAAATCGTACAAGCGACTACTTGAAGTAGGAGTAAAATCAGTTTTTGAAGAGTTCTCACCAATTTCCGACTATTCCGGAAAGAAGTTTGATCTAGACATTTCTAAGTTTACCTTTGGTAAACCAGAGTACGACGAACACTACGCTAAATTTAAGCGTCTGAGTTATAAGATTCCTCTACGAATCGAAGCTAAACTTACAAATAAGACAACTGGAGAAGTTAAAACTCAAGAAATCTTTCTTGCTGACTTCCCATATATGACAGATCACGGTACGTTCATCATCAACGGTGTTGAGCGTGTTGTTGTTCCACAACTTGCCCGTTCATACGGTGTTTTCTTCTTGAAGAACGAAATGAAGGGATCTGAATACTTCGGAGCAAAAATCATTCCAGCACGTGGTGCATGGGTTGAAATCGAATCAGAACCCGATGGAGCAATTTACGTAAAGATTGACCGAAAACGAAAGTTCCCAGTTACTACCTTCCTAAAGGTATTCGGACTGGAGGACGAAAAATCAATGCTTAAAGCATTCAAGGGAGTTGAAGGTGCTGAAGAAGTTATTAAAGCATCTTTAGAAAACGACATTACTGAAACTACGGAAGCTGCATTTCTTGAAGTGTACAAACGACTTCGTGACGGAGATCTTGCAACAGCTGAAACCGCTAAAGATTTTGTTGCGTCAATTTTCAGTAAAGAACGTTATGACCTTTCAAAAGTTGGACGATACCAGTTCAACCACCGATTTGAGCTTAAGACAGATGGAAAGTCTCTTGGAGAACAAGTTCTCACTAAAGAAGATGTAATACGAATTGTTGGAAAGATAATTACACTAAACAAAACTAAAGGAGCTAAGGCTGACGATATTGACCACTTAGGATTTAGGAGAGTACGTTACGTTGGAGAAATGATGCAACACCAGGTTCGAATTGGAATGAGTCGTCTAAAGCGAAATATTCAAGATCGAATGTCTACAGTTGACGCTGAAACAACTCTTCCTGTTCAATTCATTAACCCGCGACCATTTTCAGCGGCCGTTATGGAGTTCTTCTCTACAAACCAGCTTTCGCAGTTCATGGAGCAACACAACATTTTAGGAGAACTTGAGCACCTACGAACTCTTTCAGCGCTTGGCCCTGGTGGTCTAACCCGTGAGCGTGCCGGATTTGATGTTCGTGACGTTCACACATCTCACTACGGACGACTTTGTCCAATTCAGACTCCTGAAGGACAAAACATTGGACTAATCCTGCGTCTTGCAGTTCACGCACGATTAAACGACTTCGGTATTATCGAAACACCTTACGTGCGAGTAACTAAGGGTAAGGTTACTGACGAAATCGTATACATGAACGCATTGGACGAAGAAAAGTATAAGATTGCACACGCAGCAACTGAAAGAGACAAGAACGGTAAGTTTATGGAAAAACTTGTTGAAGTACGAAAGAAAGGAGAGCCATACTTTGTTGAACCAAAAGAAATTGAATTTATGGAAGTTGCAAACGGACAAGCATTCTCAGTTGCAACAACTATGATTCCGTTTATGGAACACGACGATGCTAACCGTACCCTTATGGGATCGAACATGCAAAAGCAGGCAACACCTTGTGTTATTCCCGAAATTCCTTACGTTGCCACGGGTATTGAAGAAAATGCTGCAAAAGATTCAGGACGATTAGTTCTTGCCGATGAAGCCGGAACTGTAACCTATGCTGATGCTAGAAAAGTTACCGTTAAGAACTCAAAAGGAAAAGAAAAAGAATACACTCTTGTATCATTCTCACGAACAAATAACATGTCTATGTTCCACCAACGCGTTAGCGTTTCCGTGGGAGATAAGGTAAAGGTTGGAGACACTCTAGCTGATACGTCATCGTCCGTTGGAGGACAAATTGCAATCGGGCAAAACGCACGAGTCGCATTTATGTCATGGGCTGGAGCAAACTACGAGGATGCCATTGTTATCTCAGAACGTCTTGTAAAAGCGAGCAAATTCACTTCAATTCACGTTGAGGAGTTTGTGTCATACGTACGAGATACTAAGTTAGGGGCCGAAGTAACAACTTACGATATTCCTAACGTTTCAGAAATTAAACTAAAGAACTTAGATGAAGAAGGAATTGTACGAATCGGAGCTGAAGTTCGCTCAGGTGATATTTTAGTTGGTAAAGTTACTCCCAAGGGAGAAACACAGCTAACTCCAGAAGAGCGACTATTACGATCAATCTTTGGGGAAAAAGCTAAAGATGTAAAGGATACATCACTACGAATGGAAGCCGGAAAGCGCGGGCGTGTTGTGAAAATTCGAATATTCTCACGAGAAAACGGAGATCACCTAGAAAGTG
>NVTG01000050.1 GCA_002401495.1 Candidatus Kaiserbacteria bacterium | reverse complement strand
ACTGGGAAGGGTTGCGCCGGCCACATTGGACAGTACATCAAGATTGGTAGCACTTTGTATAAGTGCTATTGATTAAGGGGGGCGGCATGGAATTATTCCGTGTCGCCCTTTCGCTTTGAAAATTGTATACTACCGGTATATGAAAGAACGATTATCTCGTAGAGATGTGATAAAAGGAGCTATTGCAACAGGGTTAGGATTCGGTGCGTCTGGAAAAGAAGCACTATCTGAGGAATCACTTTTAACTATTAAACCCGAAGAAATAAATGAAAACGAAGGAGAGTGGGTTTTGGTGGAATCACTTATGAGTCAAGAAGTACCTATTCCCGACGGAAAAGAAATCTTGGGAGCAGATAGAGGTTTGATACTAAGTAAGTCTTTTCACAGATTCTGGCTCTTTGATAACGGCGAAGTAATAAAAACAGGTCCCATGGGTTCAGCACGGACTCAAGATGGTTACGATACTCCACCAGGATCTTTTTCAGTTACAAGGAAAGAAGGTCCGGAATACATGTCCGGTCAGTATCCAGATACAGACGGGGAGCCAAATATGCCCTGGGCGGTCTTTTTTAATAGAGGAATAGCTTTTCATGGGAGTAAAAACTTTCATGAAATAGATGGAAATCTATTTTTGCACCTAGATAATTCACATGGTTGTGCAAATGCGACCAGGGATGATGCTCAGCTAAGTAATGAGATATTACAAATAGGGGATCCTGTTGTTGTATTGCCTTAGACAAAGACTTGACAACTCATAATCCCCATGTTAGTATTTCTTCAGATTCAAATAGTACTTTAATAATTCCCGCGAGATAAGAATTTCATTTCTCCCCTTGTCTCCACTATATAGTAGCTTTTCTACTTAGTTTGTCTTTTTAGGTAAATTAAGAGGAGGAGCTCACTGCCTAGTGTGAGTAAGTTAAGGAGAAGTAAAATGAAAACTTTAGCAATGTTGACCGCCGCCGCGTTTTTTGCAGCAACCGCAGCTTTTGCGGCCTCGCCAAACCAAAAGGTACTGGCCGAAGCAAAATGTCTGGCGACCATGGGGTTCACCCAGGGCGCTGATGAAGCAGCCGGTAAAGATTTTTACGCCGTACTGCAAGTGGCAGCCGAGCGCGTTCTTGGCGGTAAAACGATCAAGGTTCGCAGCGGTAACGCTGCTATCCGGTTCGCCTCCGCAATCACGGCGTCGTCAGGTGCCATGGAAATTGCAAAGCAGTGCAAGTTCGAAAACTTGTAAGGCGCTGAAAAGGGAATTTAGGGCGGTAAAACACTAGTTTTGCCGCCCTTTCCATATCTAACACACTTAACCAATTATACTTGACAAGCGTCAAGAAGGATGCTATTCTTTTAACACTTATTGCACTTAAGCAATATAAGGTTCATAAATTAGTAATAATATTAATAAAACATATGAAAAACATTATAAATTATAGAAACGTAATTGCAGGAGCTACAGTTGTAGTTCTACTATTTGCAGGATCTATCAACGTTGCAAACGCAGCTTCTCTTGGATACGGTGACTACACTGACTGGAGTTCCTACGGGGATTCAGGTTATACAGATTGGTCTAGCTATTCTGATGATAGTTACTCTGACTGGAGTTCCTACGGGGATGACAGTTATACTGACTGGAGCTCTTACGGAGATTCAAGTTACAGCGACTGGAGTTCGTATGATTACGGAGACTACAGCGACTGGTCATCTTATAGCGATGATAGTTACTCTGACTGGAGCTCTTACGGAGATTCTGGTTACAGCGACTGGTCAAGCTATTCTGATGATAGTTACTCTGATTGGTCTAGTTATGACTATGAACCAACTCTACACGCAGTAGCTGATTTGTATGAACCAACTCTACATGCAGTAGCTGATGTATATGAACCAACTCTTCACGCGGTTGCAGATATTGCAACTCCTCGTTACCGTACACCAACTTACACATACGGAGGAGGAAACAATTATAACTACAAGTTCCAACTAGAACTTCACAAGGGTCATAATCATAGTCACAAGACAACTCCTACTACACCTACTCACAACCATAATACGCATAACCACGGTTCTACAAATAACCCAGTTAACGTAAATCAGGTTACAAATGTGAATAATGTTAATAACTCTATTCCTGTAGCTTACCCGCAACCAGTAGTACGTTACGCGTATCCAAACACATACCCTACGTATACATACCCGAACGTTACAGTTGCACAAACAAACTACAGACAAGCGTATGATTACGTAAACATCAACCAAGTTCCTTACACAGGAACAAAGGAAGTGGCATACGTACTTACACTAATAGCAGCAGCATTAGCCAGCATTGCAGCAGCAGTATACTTCCGAGGAAGAATGAACGTTGCCTTTGCAGGAACACCGGTAGTACTTCAAGAGGAAACTGTTGAAGTAGAAACTAAAGAAGATTCAGAGCCTACTATAAAAATAGAAAACGGCAAAGACGGTCCTAAACTATCGTTTAAATAAAGAGAGACTTCTTAAACAAAAAACCACCCCGTCGGGGTGGTTTTTTGTTTGTTAATGTTCTTCTTCTTTCTTTATCCTTTCAATAAACTCATCCACGCTCATTTCTCCAATCTTTCCGTCATCCCTACTTTCAACAGTAACGGTTTTACCTTCAACCTCAGTGTCTCCTAGAATTAGAGTGTATGGAACGTGTTCAGATGATGCTTCATGAATTCTTTTACCTAGTTTCTCGTTTGATATATCAAGCTCTGCACGGATGCCAGCATTTTTAAGTAGCTGATGAACTTCTTTGGCGTAGTCTGCGTGTGCTTCAACTACAGGAAGAACACGAACTTGTTCAGGAGAGAGCCAAGTAGGGAAGACTCCTGCGTAGTGTTCTATAAGGAAAGCCATTATCCGTTCAATTGCACCAACTGATGATCGGTGAACAACAAATGCTCGTTTCTGTGTTCCGTCTTCTGCGGTGTATGTTAGATCAAAGCGATCTGGCATACAGAAATCATACTGAACAGTAAACGCAGTATCTTCTTTACCGTTAGCGTTTTTCATTTGAACGTCAATCTTTGGTCCGTAAAAGGCAGCTTCGTCTTCTGCCTCAACGAATTCACTTCCGCGTTTTTGCATAAGCTTACGCATTAGGTCTTCGCTCTTCTCCCATGCTTCTGGATTGTCGTAATATTTCTCAGTATTATCTCGATCTCCAAGAGAAAGTCTGTACCAGTAGTCTTTACCAATTTCCAAACCGAATACGCTAGAGATGTATTCAATCAAGTCTAGTGCACCACTAATTTCTTCAATTGCCTGTTCTTCATCCTTACAGATTATGTGGGCATCAGCTAAACAAAACGTACGTACTCTTTGAAGTCCCATAAGTTCACCTGATTGTTCATATCTATACAGTCCAGCTAGTTCTGCCATTCGTATAGGAAGCTCACGGTAACTATGAGGACGTGATAGATACAATTCGAAGTGATGAGGACATGTCATAGGACGAAGCATGAACTTTTCATCATCTACTTCAATTGGAGGATACATTGAATCTTTGTAGTGAGGGTAGTGACCTGACTTTTCGTAAAGTTCCAGTTTTGCAATGTCGGGAGTGTGTACGTGTTGGTATCCACGCTTTATTTCCTCATCAACGATAAATCGCTCAAGCACACGACGCATCGCAGCTCCTTTGTGAGTGAATAGGGGAAGACCCTTTCCAACTGTATTTGAGAAGGTAAACAAATCTAATTGTTTTCCCAACTTTTTGTGATCTCTTTCTTCTGACATATATTTTTAATTAAAATAGTCCTAGTAAACACACGAAAAATCGTGTACTTACTAGGACGATTGTTAAACCGCGGTTCCACCTAGTTTCCCCATAAATGGAGCTCTCGTTTGTAATGGTAGCACCAGGGTGTATTTTTTACAACGCCTTAACCGCCTCAATTATAAAACTAACCTCACCATTTCTTTTTGAAATTCTTCCCTTAAGAAGAGCACACGAATCTACTTCTAAAATCTCACCGTGTTCTTCAAGTATTCTAGGGAAAGCCACTGCCTCAATTGAATCTTCTAAATCAGCAAAGCGAATAAATGCCATCTTGTCACCATTCTTAGTAAGAATGGTTTTATTTTCCGCAATTATTCCCGCAATAACAGTAGCAGTACCTTCTCGTATGTCCTTTTTAACATCGGCAATCTTAGGCTTTCCTTCAAGTTTTTTGGCATACATCTCCAGTGGGTGGCCGGAAACATATAATCCCAGTAATTCTTTCTCCCAACCAAGCTTCTCCTTCTTACTTATCTCCTTAGCTGGTTTTAAGTCCAGTGTGTTTGAAGTTTCAACTTCACCGAATAGGGAATCCTGACCCTCAGGCTTTGACTTCATTTCTTTTTGGAATTCTAATAGTAACTCTATGTTTTCGAGCAAAACCCCACGAGTTGCAAAACGATCCATCGCGCCACTTTTAATTAAAGCATCAAGCCCTCGACGGTTCATTCCACTATTGCGCACTCGATCAAGGAAGTTTTCTATATCGGTATAGTTTCCGTTAGCTTTCCTTTCCTCAACAATAGTGTGCGAAACATTTGAACCGAAGTTTTTAATTGAATCCAAGCCAAAACGGATTTGCTTTTCGTTTGGAACAACGGAAAACTCTTCATAACTTTCGTTAATGTCTGGCGGAAGTATTTCTATTCCAATATTTTTACACTCTTCAATAATTTCAGAAATTGTATCAACGTCCCCTGAGTCTGCAGTTAGTAGGGCGGACATAAACTCCAGTGGGTAATTGGCTTTCATATACGCAGTACGATAGGCAAGGTTACCGTAACTAACGGAGTGTGCTTTGTTGAAACCGTACGCGGCAAAGGTTTCGATCATTTCCCAAAGTTCTTGTGCAACTTCTTTTTTCATTCCGTACTCAATACATCCATCCCTGAACTTATCCTTCTGCTTTGCCATTTCAGCAGGAATCTTCTTTCCCATGGCTTTTCTAAACTTATCAGCCTCACCCCATGAATAGCCGGCGAGTTCTACAGCGATAAGCATGACGTCATCTTGATAGATCAAAATACCAAATGTTGGCTTAAGATACTTTTCCATTCTGGGGTCTATGTAATGAACCTTTGAAGGATCGTGCTTACACGCAATGTAATTTGGAATAAATTCCATTGGTCCGGGACGGTAGAGAGCTACCATGGCGTTAATGTCGTGAACTGTGCTTGGTTTTAACTCCATTAAATATCGTGTCATACCGGCACTTGCCATTTGGAACACTCCCATTGTGTGACCCTTTGCGAGCATCTCAAATGTCTTTTTGTCATCAATAGGCATAGTATCAACGTCTATATCTATATTTTGAATCTTCTTAACTCTTTTAATAGAATCAGCAAGAACAGCAAGGTTTTTCAATCCAAGGAAGTCGAATTTTAAAAGGCCAACACCTCCATAGTCATCGGCAATGGAGTACATGTTGTATTGAGTAATTGTTTTTCCACCTTTTGGATCTGGTTGTAGTGGGGAATATTCAATAACAGGCTTAGGAGAAATCACAACACCAGCTGCGTGGACGCCAATGTGACGCGCATTACCTTCGAGTTTTTTAGCAAGATCAATAATTTCACGAGTTTCAGGGTCTTCTTTGTAGGCTTGTTTCAATTCCTTCTCTAATTCAATCGCTCGATCAATAGTCATTGGAAATCCTTGTGCGCCAAAAGGTATTAATTTAGCGATGCGATCACCAATACTGTATGAATATCCCATAGCACGAGCAACATCACGAACTACCGCACGTGCCGCCATTGTTCCAAACGTTCCAATTTGGGCAACATGATCAGTTCCGTAGCGTTCTCTTGCGTAGTCTATTAAGTCGTCACGCCTGTTATCTGCAATATCCATATCAACATCAGGAGCCGAGGGTCTTTCTGGATTTAAAAACCTCTCAAAGGGAAGGTTGTAGTCCAATGGGTTCATGTTTACGATTTCAATTAAGTACGAAACAAATGACCCCGCAGCTGAACCACGAGTGTTGGTGTATATTCCATTTTCCTTAGCCCACTTTAAAAGATCAGACACCACGAGGAAGTATGGAGAGAATCCTTTAAGAGTGATAATTCCTAGTTCATATTCAATACGCTCCTTTGAGACCTCGTCGAGTTCAATTCCTCTTTTTTTAACACCTTCATTAACCGCCTCTCGAAGCATTTCATCATAATTTTCGTTTTCTTCCTTTGGATATTCAGGGAATATCCACTCACCAAGTGTAAGTTCAACATTACATTTGTCTGCGATTTTAACTGTGTTTGAAAGCGCCTCAGGGAACTTCTTAAAATACTTTTTTGCAGTTTTCTGTGTGATAAAAGAAAAGTCATCCAAACGATCAGCTTCGTCTCCCATTAAAGGAGATCCACTATGAATCTTTCGTGCAACTTCTCGAGCGAGGTTGTCAGACCTTTTCATGTAGTACACGTCTTGAGCTGCTACAAGTGGAACATTTTCTTTTTCTGAAAGAGAAACAATTCTTTCTTGTAACTTATCGTGGTCAACAATTTCAGGGTGGTGAGATATTTCCAAGTACAGATCTTCTTTAAATATACCTTTGTACCAGTTAAGTCTTTCTGTGGCTTTTTCTACATCATTGTCTGTAAGGGCTTTAGAAATTGGGGATGCAAATGAAGGAAGTATCGCTATTAAATCCTTTGAATACTTTTCAATTAATTCTTGGTCAATACGTGCGCGGTAATAGAAGCCTTCGGTGTTGGAGTATGTAACTAGTTTAATTAGATTGTCGTAACCGTCTTTGTTTTTAGCCAAAAGAACAAGTCGGGAAGTATGATTATCAATACGATGTTCCTTATCAAAACGTGTTCTTGGAGCAACGTAGAAATCCACTCCAATTATTGGCTTCATGTCCTCGGCTATACAGGTTTTATAGAATTCAATTGCTCCGTAAAGGTTTCCGTCGTCGGTCAGTGCAATTGTTGTTTGTTCGTCTTTTTTAGCGGCTGCAATTAATTCAGGAATTTTCGGTATGGCATTGAGTAGAGAAAAGTGACTGTGGGTATGAAGATGTATGAATTCGGCACTCATGGAGGGTAGTATAGCAAATCGCAATTACACAGGTACTATGTACAAATATGAAATATGTTATCGGAATTGATGAAGCAGGACGCGGTCCACTAGCGGGACCTTTGGCTGTTGGCGGTTTGATAATGAAAGTGGACACGGAAATAGTTCACGAATATTTTGAAGACGGAATTAGAGATTCTAAAAAACTAACAGAATTAAGAAGAGAAAAACTCTTTGAATGGATTAAAGAAAACAAAGACCTTAAACATTCCGTTGCTTTTGCACCAGCATCTTTAGTTGATTCAGCCGGAGTTACGATTTCGATAAATAAATCCATTGATGGAGTTCTAAACAAACTTCTACCGGAGGGATGTTCAGAGAATGATGTTCTTATCCTTCTTGATGGTGGCCTTAAGGCACCTGAGAGATTTCCAAATCAGAAAACGATAATAAAAGGGGATGAGAAGGAAATTGTAATTGCATTAGCATCAGTTGCTGCAAAAGTAACGCGGGATAAGAGGATGGTTGAGCTTTCAAAAGAGTTTCCTGAATACGGATTTGAAAGACATAAAGGATATGGAACAAAAGCACATTTTGAGGCTATAAAAGAGCACGGAATGTGTGAGGAGCACAGAAGACGCTTCCTGAAGAATTACACCTAAAACTATTGCCTTTTTCACATATTTCCGTATAATCACACGCACATGTCAGCACGAATGCGGGTAAACCGCTCACACACCGGCAATCGCCGTTCACACCATGCTTTAAAGGAACCACGTCTTTCAACGTGTTCTAAGTGTAGTGCACAACACCTACGTCACCGTATGTGTCCTGAATGTGGTAACTACAAAGGACGCGAGGTTATCGACGTTGTTGGAAAGAAGGCTGCAAGAATGCTGAAGCGAACTAACAAGATGAAAGCACTAGGTGAAGAAGAAACTGTAAACGAAGAAGAAATTCACGAAGAAGTGAAGGACGAAAACCTAAAGAAAGAAGGAAAGACAAAAGTTAAAGCTGTAAAGAAACCAAAGAAGTCAGAAGCGAAGAAAGAAAAATAAAAGCAATACACACCCTAGGTGTGTATTTTGCTACCGACCTCATGTTAAACTTTAAATAATCTGTTCTTATGTCAAACCGGCACACCGCAAGATCCATTGTTCTTCAAACTCTATTCGAGCTCGACTCGGACGGAACGGACAAGTCTCGTGCCGAAGAGATTCTCGTAAATAATGCAAGTGAATTTGCACCGAACTCAAATCTGTTTCCCTTTATGAAACAGCTTCTTGATACTACCCTCCAAAAACAATCAGAGATTGATGCAATTATAGTTAAAGCAGCCCCCGAGTGGCCGTTAGATAAGATCGCTGTAACTGATCGTAATGTATTACGTATGGGACTTTGCGAATTGCTCTACGCTGATCGTGAACAAGTTCCTCCCAAGGTTGCCATTAATGAAG
>NVTG01000049.1 GCA_002401495.1 Candidatus Kaiserbacteria bacterium | reverse complement strand
AATTCTCTATATGTGAAAATGAACGAGTAATTGCTCGCCCAAGGTCATTTCAGCCACCAAGCTCTCTAACTAATTGGTTCCAATTCCGTCCCACTTGGGTCACAACGTAACTCGTTTTCTACTTATGTAGATAACTTCAAAGAACGCTCGCGTTGTGCGCTACAATGGGGAGAATAAATTTCATATATAAATTATGTTAAAAAATCTCAAAATTAGAGGAAAATTGCTAATCGGCTTTCTAGTTCCAGTTTTAGTATTAGGCTTTTTTGGAGGGTACGTGGTTATCTCGGAAAATGAAATAGGGAGGAACACTACAATGATTGGAGAAATATTTGAGGAGGAACTTGTTCAAGACACCATCCCGCAGTTGGTAAGTTCACTGCAAATGAAAGTGGCAATATTTGAAACCCTGACTGAAGTGAATGATTATATTTTAACAGGAGAAAGCGACGACAAAGAGGAATTTGAGGCAGCAAGAGAAAGGTTTGAAGAAATTGAGGATGTTTATGCAGCAGTAGTAGCCGCCGGGGAAAAATCCGATGAAAGAGATCGAGAGCAAGAATTTATTCTTGAAAGAGAGATGCTTGAGGATGAAATGGACACCTCAATTGATGAGCTCGTTGTTTTATTTGAAAGCGGAGCATCAAGAGCAGAAATTTTGGATAAAAAAGAAGAGCTGGAAGTAAATGCAGATAAGGTAGTCGTTTTGTTGGACAGAATAATAAAATTGGAGGTAGATGAGGTTACCGAGGAAGAGGAGGAACTGACTCTTCTTATTCAGAATGTGCAAAAAAATATAAAAACCGTTGAAGTAATTTTTGTAGTAATTCTCATTATGGGTATACTCGCTTCACTTTTTGTAGCGCTCTCTATTGCAAATATCGTAGCTAAATCTATTCAGAAGGTGCGTAATGTAGCTGTTGAAGTAGCCAAAGGAAATATGGACGCTGAAGTTGATACATCAGGAAAGGATGAAATAGCAGAATTGGCACAGGCCGTAGAAAAAATGCGTTTGAGCTTAATAAAATCCTTTAATATTCTTGAGGAAAAAGTTCAAGAGCGTACAACAGAGTTGGAAAACGCGAAGAAGCTACTTTCTGGGAAAGTGACAGAAGGTGAAGAAAAACTAAAGAAAAGGGTTGAGGAGTTAGAAGATATGAATCGACTAATGGTAGGGCGTGAAATAAAGATGGTGGAACTAAAGGAGGAGATTGAGGAACAGAAAATGGAGAAGGAAAATTAGAGATTTCTTTGTTCAAATTTTATATATGAAAGGAACTTTTCTAGAAGAAAATCCAGAACTAGACAGAATCTCCAAAGGAGGAACCGAAGCTCCGTATTCAGGAAAATATGTAGATACTAAAGACAGTGGAATGTATCACTGTGCAGTTTGCGGGAGTGAGCTCTTTTCCTCTGAGAAGAAATTAGACTCAGGCAAGAGTAGTCCTGGGCTACAAGGGTGGCCATCTTTTACGGAACCTGAAGATAAAGAAAATGTTATTTTACGACCGGATGGCAATAGGACGGAAGTGCTTTGTAAGAAATGTGAGGCACACCTCGGACACGTCTTTAAAGATATCGAAGAAGACGGCAAAACTTGTGATCACTACTGTATTAATAGTATTTCGTTAGATTTAAAAAATTAAACGGCTTGTCTGTGCCGGGAGAGGGACTTGAACCCTCAAGCCTTGCGGCACACGATTTTGAGTCGTGCATGTTTACCAATTTCATCATCCCGGCATGGATGCGCGCATTGTACACGATTTTAAGGTTACACGCAGTACATTTCCACCTATACACAAAGGGGTTAAATATCCTCTGTGTTATAATATCTCCCAATGACATCTGAATTTTATAACAATTCAATATTCTGGGTTGAGGTTGGCAGAATTCAACCAAATCCCTTTCAACCTCGTAAAGAGTTTAATGAGGAAGCCTTACAAAGTCTTTCTGAATCTATTCGTCAGTACGGAATATTACAACCTCTTGTTGTAACGAGACGTGAGATAGAAAGAGCTGACGGTGGTATTACAGTTGAATATGAACTTATAGCAGGTGAGCGAAGATTACGTGCGTCAAAGCTGGCCAATATTTCACAAGTTCCTGTACTAATACGAAGTTCTGAAGATTCAGATAATGTAAAACTTGAGTTAGCGATAATTGAAAATCTTCAAAGAGAAGATCTTAACCCAGTGGATCGCGCCTTAGCGTTTCGTCAATTGGTAGATAATTTCAAACTAAAACACGCTGAAATTGCTAAAAAGGTGGGAAAGAGTAGGGAATATGTTTCTAACTCGATAAGAATACTCGCACTTCCGGATGAGATGCAACAAGCAGTCATCGGTGGAACTATAACAGAAGGTCATACTCGCCCTCTACTAATGCTCTCAGGACGTGAAGAGCAACAGACAGCCCTATTTATCGAAATATCAGAAAGGAAGCTCACGGTGCGAGAAACAGAGCGAATAGCACGTAGTATCGCAACTGATCGAGCACGTAAGAAGGACCTTCCTACTGAAATGGAGATTCTTGAAAGAGCACTTACCGAACACTTAGGAACTCGTGTTCAAATCGAGACAAGAAAAAATGGAGGAAAAGTCCACATCGATTTCTTTGTTCAAAATGATATTGAAAGATTGCTTAATATAGTTAGTAGTTCAGATAGTATTCCTGCTAAGGAAGAAGTTGGAATTCCTTCTCCACTTTCAAAATTTATAACCAACATACAAGAAGAACCCGTAATTGAGATTGAAGTAGTTGAAGAGAAGGATGACGACGAAGATTTATATTCTTTAAGTAATTTTGCGGTTTAGGAATCTTCTCTTTGTAGGTATGATTTGATGTGTCGTTTTGCAAGAGAGGTCTTTGCAAGAGAAATCCATTTTCGATTTGGATGAGACTTATCACTTGTCATAATTTCAACAACGTCACCATTTTTTAAACTTGAACTTAACGCGGCCAATTTTCCGTTCACTTTTGTTCCAGACATATGGTCTCCCACATCTGAATGAATTGCGTATGCAAAATCAATTGGACTTGAATCCATTGGGAGATCGATAACATCTCCTCTTGGTGTGTATACGAATACACGGTGAGTAAAGAAATCACTCTTCATTCCTTGCAAGAAGGACTTGGGATTACTGGAGCTTTGAGAAGCATTCATGCTTTTTATCCAATCAGGAGTAGTGCCCTGGGTATAAGTCTTTTTCTCTCCAATTTCTGTAGTTCCTTGCCCTTCCATCCACAATCGAGCGGGTATAAATTGGCGTATCCAGTTAACAGCGCTGTTTTTTGTAGAAGATTGTTTTGCAGTTCCCTTATATGAAAAGTGTGAGGCAATACCAAACTGGGCTTCGTCGTGCATTTTCTGAGTTCGTATCTGTAATTCAATAATTCCTCCTTCACTTGTGTGTACTGTTGTGTGAATACTCTTATACCCGTTAGGCTTAGGAAAGGCGATGTAGTCTTTTACTCTTCCTGGTAGCGGCCTCCACTCACCGTGTACTAATCCTAGAACTGTGTAGCAGTCTGAAACAGATTCAACAATTATGCGAAGTGCCCATATGTCGAACACCTTTGTTACATCCCAGTCTTTTCTTTCCAATTTCCTAAAGAAACTATATAGGCCCTTAACTCTTTGTTTGGTTTTAAAATTTTTAACTCCGTACTCTCCAATTTTTCGCCGTATGTTGTTTTGTATTCTTTCAAGCTTTTTAATATCGTTTCCTCCAGCTTCTTTAAATATTTTGGCAACCTTCCTATATTCTTCCGGATATGCGTGAGGAAAGACAGCGTCTTCAAGCTCTCTTTTCATAAGACCCATACCAAGACGATCAGCAATTGGTGCGTAGATTTCTAAAGTCTCGTGTGCAATCCTTTCTCTTTTATCGTCGCGCGGAACATGTTCCAGGGTAAGTGCATTGTGTCTACGATCAGCCAATTTAATGATCATTACTCTTACATCTTCTGAAGTTGCAGCAAAAAGCTTTCGTAAACTTTCTGCGTGCCTTCGTACCCCTTGGTAGCGTACTCGCCCAAGCTTTGTTACTCCCAGAACAAGATCTCGTACATCTTCACTTAATTCCTCAGCAATAGTTTCCGGTTGCATGTCGCTGTCTTCTAATGCGTCGTGTAATAGGCCGGCTGACACTATGGTTGGGCCCATGCCTATCTTTGCTAAATATTCAGCAGTTGCTACTACGTGGTTTAGGTAAGGTTCTCCCGAATATCGCTTTTGTCCACGGTGAGCTACTTTTGCAAGCTCATAGGCACGGGTAACAAACTCAATATCTTTCTTATCTGAAAGATCCATTAGGGTTAAAATATTCTGCAATGCTTGCGGCACTGGCTTTTTTTGCGCTGTAAAGGAAGGCATTTAACTAATGGTACGGTATACTTGCTCTTTTTCAAAGTTTCTATAGTGTAAACGCACAAGGAGGACATTATGGCTCGAGCCAAAGAAGAGCAATTTATGTGTCTGTATTGTGGGCAGAAGGACCAAATGTTAAAGACATTTTGGTTGGAGTTGGAAGCAACATCCTTTCTGCCTATAAGGCATGACTTGGAACGAATTGAGAAAGCTCGCAAAATTATACGAGCTTACAAGAAGCACAAATAAGGCATGCAGTTCCAACGGAATTGCGTGCCTTACAATTTGTGTGGGTTGTGATTCGGACAAGTCTTGTCGCTACATCTCTCTGGAATTGTTTTTGTACCCTCCATCATTAATCTTTTACACATAGGACAGTTCTTGCCTGTAGGTTTTGTTTTTATCGCCAGCTTACACTCAGGATAGTTTGAACAACTGTAAAATGCTCCAAAACGTCCGTGTCTTTCAATTAATTCTCCGTCTTTACAATCAGTACACTTAACCCCTGTTGAATTCAGTGTGTGATCTTGTTTTATGTATTTACACTTAGGATACCTGTCGCAGGAAATGAACATTCCAAAGCGCCCCTCTCTCTCAACAAGCTTTCCTGGTTCTTGCTTACTTCTAGAAGACGGCTCTCCACATTCAGGACACGGCTCTCCAATTTCTTTTGGTGGCTCAATGATACTTCCGTCATCCTTTCTAGCTCCGTGACATTCTGGAAAGGTTGCACAACTCATGAATTTTCCGTTCTTAGAAAGTTTCCAAACCATTTCCTTCTTACATATAGGGCAGTCAAACTCTTTGTCCACCGGACCAAGGTTTGTTAGTTTAGGGATATCTTCTTTTGAGTTAACCTCCTTTAGGAATGGTTTGTAGAAATCCGTTAGAGTTTTTTTGTAGGTTCTTTTTCCTTCGGCAATTTCATCGAGTTCAGTTTCCATTTCGGCTGTAAAGTCGTCTCCAACGTAATGTGCAAAATGTTCTTCAAGGAATGAGCTAACAACGTCTCCGGTGTCAGTAGGTATTAGAGTTTTTCCCTCTTTGTTCACGTAGCCCCGAGTTGCAAGAGTTCTCATAATTGCGGCGTATGTACTTGGTCGTCCGATCCCACGTTTTTCAAGTTCCTTGATTAATCCGGCTTCGGTATATCTAGGTAGAGGTTGTGTTTCTTTTCCAAGAGCATCAATTGATGTGGCAGTTAGTGAACTTCCTTCTTTAACACTTGGAAGTTGAACGTCTTCACCCTTTGCCGAGGGGTCTGCTTTTAACCATCCATCTTTAATTACACGTGATCCAGTGACTGCAAAGTTAGGAACTTCTTGGTGGTCGATACTTGCGGTGATTTTTGTTCTAGCAATTTGTGCGTCAATCATTTGACTCGCCACGGTTCGTGACCATATTAGAGAGTAGAGTCGTTTTTGTTCTTCATTTCTTCCCACGCTTAACTTTGCGACATTAGTTGGACGAACGGCTTCGTGTGCTTCTTGGGCAGACTTTGATTTAGTTTTGTATTCTCGTAGTTCAAGTTGATCTTTTCCGTATTCAGATTCTACAACTGAGGAGATTTGGTCGATAGCTTGTTTTGAAAGAGTTGGGCTGTCAGTACGCATGTAGGTGATGTGTCCCGCTTCGTAGAGTTTTTGCGCGATACCCATTGTTCTTGAAGGAGCGTATCCTAGACGGGAACTAGCTGCTTGTTGAAGAGTAGAAGTTGTAAAGGGTGCTTTAGGGGATCGTTTTGCAGCGGATTCTTTTACGGACTCGATTGTCCATGAGTTTTCCTTTGCGTTTTTTACTATATTGTCTGCGTCCTTTTGTGTCTTAGGTTCTTCAACACATGTAAGAGACATGTCTTTTGTGAGTGCTGTAATTACCCAGAACTTTTCTGGAATGAATGCACGTATTTCACGTTCTCGCTCCATTATTATTCTCAGCGCTGGAGATTGAACACGGCCGGCTGAAAGTCCGTAGCGAACCTTCTTCCAGATTAATCCAGAAAGGTCGTAACCTACAAGACGGTCTAACACTCTTCTGGCCTCTTGTGCTTCTCTTAGGTTGTCATCAATTAGGCGCGGGTTCTTTAAAGCGTCCTGAACAGCGTCTTTTGTAATTTCGTTGAAAACAATTCTTTTAGGGGACTTAAGTTTTAGAACTTCTTTAAGGTGCCAAGCTATAGCCTCACCCTCTCTATCGGGGTCAGTTGCTAGAATTACCTCATCTGATTTTTTAGCTATTTTAGTTAGTTCAGAGATGATCTCCATCTTTAGAGGAACTACTTCGTAATTAGGCTTAAAGCCGTTTTCAATGTCGATTGCCTTTTTGTTGTTTTTAGGTAGATCTCTAACGTGTCCAACACTGGCACGCACAGTAAAGCCCTCTCCGAGATATTTCTCGATTGTTTTTGCTTTTGCGGGACTTTCTACAATTACAAGCTTCATAGGCGCAACAGTTACATGACTTTGGGAAAAATGCAAAATTTTAAGTGGAATATCTTGACAAAAGGTCCTTTTGGGAGCCTAATGGAATATCAACAGGAGGGATGTGTAATGACTTGGAAGAGTCTAAGAAATACGCTCATTTGTTTGGTGATTTTTGGAGCGCTGGGTCTAGTAGTCGGCCTGGTAGTTCTAGGAGCACCACCCGGACTTCATTATCACTTTTAATCATTGGGGCTCGCACTTGCTGCGGGCCTCTTGCTATTTCCGCCTCAGCTTTCCCTTACTCTCAAATATAATTCCGTCGACTTCGAGTTTTGCAATTAATATATTTGCGTCTTTAACCTTTTCAACAATTTCATCCCTATCTTGTGGAGTTTCTAAAAGATCATAAATATGACGTTCCTCTTCTGAAAGATTTTGAATACGTTCCTCCTTTTCGTCTACCTCTATGCCTAATGCTCTTAGGATGTCGTTTGAATTTGTAACAGGAGTTGCTCCAAGTTTTAGAAATTGGTGTGCTCCTTCACTGGATTTTGCAAAAATTGAAGAGGGTACAACTAGCAGGTCTCTATTGTATTCGGTAGTTAGGCGAGCGGTTATAAGAGTACCTGAACGTGAAGCTGCCTCTATTACTAAAACAGCGTGTGAAAGTCCCGCCATTATTCTATTCCTCTTTGGAAATGTCCACATGGCAGCACTCTGCTTTGGTTCAAGTTCGCTTAATAGTCCACCACCACTTTTTAGTATTTCCTGAACCAGCGGGAGATTTGATTTTGGATACATAACAGAATCGTCTAATCCAGAACCTGGAACTGCAATTGTTGTTAATCCTGCGCTAATTGCAGCGCGGTGTGCGTTTGTGTCGGTTCCTAGTGCAAGGCCTGAGAGAATTGTGATGTTATGACCCTTAAGACCTTCAATTAGAAATTTAGTCACGTCTGTCCCGTAGCTGGTTGCTTTGCGTGAACCTACAACGGTTAAGACCTTGTTTTTATATAGAGAAGAGATGTCTCCTCGAGAGAAGAGTTTTTTAGGCGGATCGCTTATTTCCTTTATTAAAGGAGGGAAGTCAGAAGGTTCAAGTTCCATAGTTTGATTTTATCATGGTTAGTGAAGTGGCTTAGGGCTTGACACTTACTAGTATATGAGGTATTTTTGGTGCAATCCAGGGATTGAGTGACGGATGTGTGTGCCTGAAGTCATGACTCATTTCGGGGTTATTAGGTCGCAGTTGGCACGCGATTAACCAGATATCTAGCAGAATTGGTTAAAATAAAGGACGCTGGGTAAGAAGTGGGGTCACCTACGTGTGACTATCGGACCTCTTGTACAGGAGGTGGCTAAACGCGATTCCATAGCCAATCGCGAAAAAGATCGGGGGATTAACAACCCTTTCACGATCAGGGGGCTCAATGTCATCGAGACGTTGGGCCCTTTCCATTTGCATATTTTCACATTCTCCCCTTTACATATATACTAGACACAATGTTAGACATTAAATTTATAAGGGAAAATAAAGAAGCAGTCGCCGAAGGTGCTAAAAAAAAGCACACGGAGATTGATCTTGATCGACTTTTAGAATTAGATGACAAACGAAAAGAACTACTACAAAGCGTTGAGGAAAAACGCGCTACTCAAAACGAAGTTACAAAGACCATAGCAACCTTAATGAATACGGAAGCAAGAGACGA
>NVTG01000048.1 GCA_002401495.1 Candidatus Kaiserbacteria bacterium | reverse complement strand
GATAGTTTGTTTAACATTTTACGTTGGAAGCCGTTGCTTGTGTTCATTGTTTGTTTTGGGGTGCTGCTCATTGAATGGAGGACGCTGGATGTTGGGATTTGTTGTTCGCTTGTGGAATTTGTTAGGCCGCTTGTTCGGTTTTGGGGACGTTGGTGGGTGCTGTAATATGTTCCTGATGATTGGTGGTTCCCACCACCTCCATAATTTGATATCGCTTACGGAATCCCCGAGCTGTAAACTCCTATTTTATTGTTTCTCTATAAAGCCCAGTTTCTAAGTTCATCAGATGCTGTTTATTGTTATTGCTGTTGTTAACTTATTCCTAGTGCAGAATGCAAATTGTTACTGCTAGAATTTTATTACTACTAATAATATCCCCTCACAGACCTATCAGTATGTCGTGACTCAGTTCCTTTCACCAAAATCTTTTTCTTTTAAAATGACTGTGGAGAATTAGATACAGGAGAAGCCATAAGTTCTGCATATGTTTTGAAATTCGCTTGCACTACATTTTGCGGTGAGATCTTTCCATCTGAAGTATTTTGTCCAGGGAGAGTCTTTTAAGATTAATAATGATTCGTATTGAGACTTTGTGGCGATGATTCACTATCCCTAGCATCCCTAAAAAACCCATGCAGCTGCCCATCTGACTATTATTACTTCTACCTCGAATTTGATTATTCCGGTGGAAGCGAATGAATTAAATTTTAGAAGAATTCTGCTTGAGGCGTACTAGGCTCAGGAATAGAAAATTTCTTATCCACCCTCGACTGCGGTGTCATAACAATCTACTTATTCTTAATAATCCTTCTCTAGTCCCCCGGAGATTTATTACTCTAATCCAAATACCTTTTCACAACCATAGGAATAGGTAAACTTTCCTTCCTCTTCTCTAGCTATCCAGTCTAATTCCTCTTTTCATTCTTCACCTACTATATTTTATCATCCTCCTTCCCTCTGCCGCTCCAAGCTTACAACAGTTATGGTTTTCTATCATCCACGCTTTCAGTCTTTTGCTCATTTCTTATGGAAGGAGAACAATTAATCTGTTATTTTCTTTAATTTTAAGATGCTGATCTTTGTTGGGCTCCATCTTCCACGGATTTTATAAAACGTGATGCTTTTTGGTAATCTATGTGGTTAGAAGATACAAAGGTCTTTATGTGGTCTCTCACGTCATTCACAACAGAAAGTCTTTCTAGAATAGGAATAAGCTTGAGCAACTCTTTATCACTCTTGTTGTTGTACCAACTTAGACTTGGAATTGCATTCTCAGGCTGAAATAAATATGACATGGGAGAGTTGTCTAAGATTATTAAGTCTTTCAGCTGTCTCCCAATCTTTGTCATATCTTTTACAAATACTCCCTAATGGAATGTACAATGTTCTCTAAATAATCTTGCGTATTGTTCGTCGGGTGGTTGCAATCGATCCACTAAAGGGTCAGCGTACTAATTTGTAAATTCATTTTGACTTACTTTACTAAGAGAAGCAGTAAAAATCACAACTTCGTAAATAGCACTCATTCTCACCAGAAATTCATCAACATGCGGTCTCTTAAGAACATAAACATGACATTATTAATTTTCAATTTCAAGCTTTAAAGTTATATCAAAGCTTACAGGTAAAGTGATGTCACATTCTAGTGATTTAAATTATGAATGAACTAATGTTTCGTCTAAATCAAGGATGAGAGTTTTCCTTCCTTGGTTCTCTTCAGTTTGGCGACCTAGAAATCCCCTTGGTCTATAAAAGGATTAGGATGAATCGATTACCTCGACACACGAGATTCACTCTATTTCTTTGTATCATGCCCTTTCTTAGAACGAGATTTAGGGGTTCTTTTCGTTGGGGGCTGAAATCGAGTTGCATGCTTATTGTAAATTTAAAAACCTTACTTCTGAATCTTCTGTCTGGCTTTTATCTTAATCCAAAGATTCATCTTAAACTTATTGATATATTAACCCTAATTGAGCCAATGTATCGCCCTCTTGTTACGCCCCTGATGAAATTTAAGTCAAAACGCGTTACCTTAGATATCCTACTAATTCTTATTCAGTTAAACTTTCATTTTATATTATTAAAATGATAAATGGAACTACAAACAAAGCTTCGGGGATGTTATTTTAAGCAAACAGCGTTCAAGATGTAAACCTTTCAGCTCTAGGAACAGGTAACTCTATGTATTCCTTGACGCAACATCGGTCATTCTACGAGGTCAATAAGAAACTAATGAAACAATCGCATACGTTTAAAAATACAATAAAGAATGTGCAGAGAGCTTTAGCTGAAAGTTGTAGTCCTAATAAAAAGAATTAGAAAGGGAGGATGAGAGGGAGTAGGTAAATTATGCTGGGGAAAGCTAAATTGAATTTAACTGCTGAGGCTGCGTTATAAAAGCCACCAGGGGGAGATAATAAAAATATATCAGCTGCCATTAGTACGATATAGAATTTATAAAATGCTATTGAATAAGATTCTAACAGACACATAATAGCCGCCCCTCAAACAAAGAAATGGGAATACCTCCGCTACAAAGGCAAAAACTTCACTCCTCACAACCTCCTAAAAATAACAAAACGTTAAGAATCAAAGCATGGTAAAAATGTGAATCAATGGACTCACATGCGGGAAAAAAACAATAACATAGATTGGGATGCCAAAAAAAGCTTTGAGAATTTGAGGAAGAAGATTGATAAGAGTGATTAGACTGTGGCTAGGATTAGACATGGAGGGATTAGTTTGTTTGATTCTAATACAAGCACATCAGGTGTTTAAGATTTGAGTAATAGTGCTGTTTTGCCGCATTAGTCGTAGGAATAAAGTGTTAATCCGCTTTTGGCTTCGTAGATGAGCTCGGGGGGTATGAAGAAGGTTAATGTGCCTATTCTTGATTAAGAGGACTATCGGAGGTGTATTAGTTAGTACGCCCGCTGTTCCACCCCCGCCGACCAAATGAACTCCACAATGAAAAAATGGTACCAAAAAGAAAAGCCCCCATCCCCCGACATAACCCGCATCTGTATCTAAAACGGCGATCAAAGCAGCGGAGACGAAGCTCTCCTCCCACAAACCCTTTCCCCCCGCCAACTATCTCAAAAACTCGATTTCCCTAACAACCCGGCCTTCTTCCCTGACAAAGGTGACTTCCTTCGTTAAAAACTTAAATCAGCCATGCAATATTGTAGGGATAAGAAGATCGCGCTAAACTAAAAACAATAAATCCAAATGAATGTTAGAAGATCGCAAAATACTTATGTTAAATTCTCTAATGCTGTTGATGGGATGTTTAAAGGGAAAAGTATTGATGAAGGGGAATATTTTCTACAGAAACTGAAATAACCGATGATTACAGAGGATTATTTGGGTGTGGGTGGGGATATATAATAGATATTACTGTTGACTGAGAAAAGTAAAGATAGAAGGAATGCTTTTAATGCTAATTTGTTGTTGGAGAATGAGAGGTATAGGGATACGAAATAAGATATTACGGAGAAGTAGATTAAGTTGAAGATGTTGACTGCCAATCATGTTAAAGAGTAGTTTAAGAAGGATGAGGTTGAGAGGTAGGAGCAGTTTGTGAGACTTTCAGATTATTTGAATAATCCAATGAAGTTTTAGCTTTAAGATGAAAGGGTCGTTCATAATAAAAGATTAGTGTCGCAAGAAGTGGGATCGAGGAATAAAGTTTCGATGTTTGGAGATGAAAGAAAACAAACAACAACATAAAACATCCGTCCCTCTGTATCCAGTGGCACAAACCACAGACGAACAAAAAGCAGTGGTATTGGAGGAGGAGTTTCTGGTGGAGGCAGACTTTATTGTTAAAAACTGGATGGAACGTATCAAATTACTAAAATGACAAAGACGGGTCAAGCGAATAAAATAATGTTATCAAGGAAGTTAAATGAGATTCTTAATAGAGTTGAATTGGATAGACCTATTTTGTTTTAGGAGAAGCTTGATGTTATCTGGAACGCATCAGCAGTAAGATCAGCAAAAATCGAAAAAGAAGACGATAAATCAAACGTGGACGCCTGTCGCAACATTCGTATGGCCTTAGACAAAAAGAAGAAAGACAGATAGAAAATAAATTCAGATCAGCGTCTCGTTTACAAGAAGCTATTGAATTTCTTGAAATAACGTCCATCTCATCCATTACAAGATGAGATCTAACTGTTAAATGTAATTAAGATTATTATTGATGGAGGATGGATCATAACGCAAGAAGAATTTGATAAACTCATGATTGTGTTGGGGATTCCTAATGAATTATAATAGAATCATCCGCAATTTATGTCGTTTTTGTAGTTTTGTCTTGAGGAACTCAGAGACGTTAATTTGATTCATTCTTAATGATCTTAATATTAATTTAAAAACTAACCCATTATTATTCGCAAACTTACTTTTGTTAGATCAAGTTTTATTTTGTTGCTTCCATGAGATGTTGCAGTAATTCCTGTAGTAGGAGTTTATTCGGTTGGGGTAGGTTTTTCTGTTGAGGGAGGGAAGGTTGAGAGTGGAGACACTACATCGTTGTTATATTTTGGATCTTTAGATCCACTATTATAAGCTAATTTCCCTCCATTAAAATCTGTCCCTCCTCCTTGTTTATTCTTTGAAGAATCATAAATATTAACGTTGTTTATGACGTTAATGTTTTCAAAATGATAGTTTTTAACTGGGCCTGCTCCTCCACTTCCCACTGGTGCTGGAGGTGGTGGTGGGAGTTGAGTTGTGCCATGTTGGTGAGATTCTTTAAATGATATCATATGTGGAGGCGGAACTTAGCCTTAAATAGAACTAGAAGAATCAATATTAATCTTATCAGTGTCATTAGAATATCCATGATGATTAGATTTAGGAAGAATTGCTTTTGATTCATTATCGTGATTGTCAGGGTTATGAGTTTTAGATGCGAATTGATTATGATTACGACTATCAGGTATTTTAGCTTTCATAACTGGATCAATCAAACTTGAATGAGTATTCTCAATTTCACTATGATTATGAACACTTTTATAAAAGTTAATAGGAACTGATTATTTCTTATTTAAAGCTGATGTTGAATTTTGAGTAAAAAGTGAAGTTTTAGATTATTTATTAGGAATCTATCCAGCAGGAAATTTCTTTTTACTTGGAAAGACAAATATCTTTTAAGCTTTATTATCTTCTAATTTCTAATTGGTAATCATCTGCTGCCATTAATCTTATATACTTGGAGTCGATGAATATTAAGCTGAACGTCTGGATACCATTGCTCCTTAGGCTAATTTTCTCATTGAATATTTCTTTTCTTTTACTTACGTATTTGGAAGCCTGCTACTTGAGAGTTATTTTTCACTTAGGTTTGAGCCTGAGAGCATCTTTTTCAGTTATTAATGATGCTAAACAATCTACGTAGGAGTCCCTCCATTACTCCCAACACTCGAATCATAAAGTTTCTTCTTCAATGTATTAGAAATAAACTTATTCTTCTTCCCACCACCACCTCCCCCTCCTGCCTTCGTAGTTTTAGGTTTCTCATTAGAATTAGAAGTAGTATTCATAAGATTTTAACTGGTAGGAGCAAATGAGAATTTCTTCAACGAGTTTGATGATGGTGGAGGTTTATCACGATTAGTTACTTTTCTATTCGTTGCTGTTTAAGCGGTTCTTGTACCAGAATATATTTCATTGTTTCGAGATTTTGTTGAGGGACCTGCTCCTCCAGATGTGATTTATCCTATGTTTGATAGAGGTCTTATTGTAGCGGTGGTGGTGGTGGTGGCTGTTGTTTATCCATTCTCTTTTCGTTTGGTTTTGTATTTGTAGAAACTTTCTACTTGTTCTTTTATCTTTTTCAATTTGATGGGTTGCTTGCCAGGTGTTTTTTGAAGACTGGTGGTTAGAGTGGATGATTGGAGATGCTTGTCGATGCGAGATCGTTAGGGTTTTGTTGGATGATTTGTGGATTGTTGTGGGGAGAGAGATACGGGAGGTTTTGATAGGACTGATGCTATATCTTTATCAAGCCCAGTATGTTGAGATGAAGATTCAGTAGTCGGATCAACAGATTCTCTCTTCAAAGCTTACAAACTTTATTTCTTCTCCAACTTCTCTTTTTCTTTAACTGACAAATGATGTTTCATATAAGAGTTAATCACATGAGAAACAAGAGGACATTCAAGAGGTAAAAATGTACAAACTGTGTGCATAGCTTTGGCATGCCAGATTTCTGCATCTTTGCTTGTGTATTCTGTTTGTTTTGTGGCGAGAAATCTCAGTTCTGTACCAACACAGAAATATGATACGGCTAAGAATAATATCTTTTCTAAAAGGGTGTCTTTGTGGAGCTCGTTTAGATAGTCTGCTGTTACGTTTTTCATTCCTTGGGCTCCTGTTGGTCGCTGGATGTAGGCATAGCTGTTTAGATCGTCGAAACTTAAAGGAGCTAAATGCATGATATTCCCAATATTTAAATTGAAGATCCAATCATCTTAATGTTTTATTCCAAGAACATTCCTCGCATTAAGTTTAAATTTTGAATCTTTTCGCATTCTTTCTATTTCTTATTCTGAACCAAATGAGATTCGCAGTCTTTTTTTTAATCCTAGACGCCCATCATTGAAAAACTAGTTACGTTCAGTTGTACTCATCTAAGAAATATCTTAGAAATCAATAATTTGTGATGTAAGCTCTCTAAGGATCCCATCAGAAAGCATAACATGAGTATCCATAACTTTCACCTTTTCTTCCACATAAAACGCTTTTGCTGAAGGTGTCCTCATCGTTGATATATTTTTCAACGACATCGTCGAAGAATCTTCAAGCAAATCATTTTTCTTCAATGAAAAAGTGTGAATTTTCTCAAGCGATTCAGAATCATGACTTGCTCTAATAATAACTGAAGTTGATTGCGATGATGACCTTGAAAGATTCAACTCTGATGCATTTGCAGGTGCCGCAGCAGCAGCCGCAGCTGTCTACTAAGGCTATCGATTCCTGCCTCTCTTCGATGACCTCTTACTACTCTTCTAAGAACCATTTGAACTAGCAGAAATATCATTAATATTAGTTAATTTTTTCTTAGAATGTGAAGTCGAACGAGGTTTCTTTATTGAATTATCTAACCCTACTGCACCATAAGGAGAACTGATTTAAGCACTTTAGTTTGGTTCTAAGGAATTTCCTCCTGCGGACTTACGGCGGAGGTTAAGTGCAGCTTGGTTGAGTCCACGAACATGCTAGCGACAGAGCTAATCAGTTTACTTTATTAGTTCTTGGCAAAGCTTTGTGGATTTCTTGCCGTGTTCTAGAGCTTCGATATGTTTGTTGAGTTGAGACATTACTGCACATAGCTGGAGATGAAATTTGCATTGATAACGGAGCTTGTGGAGCTTCATGGCCATGTAAATTTCTTTTTTGTTCAAGATCGTTGCGAAGTTCTTCCCCAGTTCTTTTAGTGTTGAAGGAGATGTGTCCATTTCTTGGATTTTCTCTAACATGTATTGGATGCCTTGTTTTAGATATTTTACGCATTCTGGAAGAACATTTATCTTTTAAAACACACACGCAAGATTATAGTAGAGAATTATAATATAATTTTTATCAATTTGAATGCCACGACTCTAAAATAAAGATAATTGACTTACCTTAGAATTATCAACAACTTCTTCCGCTCTTTTAAGATACTCAAGAGCATTATCATATTCATCAGTTTGAATAGCATCAACAGCACTTTCATTTAACTCAGCCATAATCCCTAGTGCTTCTTCTTCCTCCTCTTCCAAATCTTCTCTCTCATTAAACCAAACCACAAACTTACTTTCAATAACAGAGATATCAGAAGATCTAAGATTTTCTCCTGTTTCAGAATTTTTTAATTTCTCACTAGAGCTCAAGCATCTTGCACTTTGAGATCCTGGACTTGTCTTAAACACCAAATCTTACCTTGATTACTTAAATGTTTTTAACTGTTAATATCTGAGAATTTGAATGAGCCAATGTCGTGATTTGCTTCTTATTATTTTGTGCTGCTGAAGAAAACTCGATCTTGTGATAAAGGAGATTCGGATTGGGAATCTATCATGTCTTCTAGAAGTTGTAATGGTTCGGGAGATGCTTTGAAAGCTTTAAATTTTTCCATTATTTAAATTATGAATACAATTAAAATGAATTATTTCCGACCTATTTCGCAAAAACCTTTTAAAGATACGCATAGTATGAGTCCTGTGAAGGCAAAAAGAACTGTTGATAAGCCTTCTACTCGTCTTCTTTATTCACTTAAGCGAGGTCCTGTTGAATAAAACTTCATAAACTCGACAGATATGTTTAAAACTAACAAATTGTGGTCCTCGTAAGCCAGTGGTAATACTGCATCAGGCAAATATCATGCTCATAGTAACAGAAATAATTAGCCAGGGCTAAGTAATGATAAGGGCATCGAATATTCAACCGACGGCATAAACCTACCTTCCATAGTAAAAGGAAGATCTATCCCCGCATAAGATCAAAATTAGACTGTGATGAAGACTACGTTTCACCATCATCCTAGAAATAAATTACTTAGTGAAACTAATGGGGCCCCAGTTGAATCTTATCAAATGCGTAACATTGTGCTTATTA
>NVTG01000047.1 GCA_002401495.1 Candidatus Kaiserbacteria bacterium | reverse complement strand
CAGAGTGGAGCCCTTTCTTTGTCTGACACTAAGCTTAAAGACCTTGCGTGGAGCTTAGATATAAATGAAAAACTGAACTTTGACAAAGCTATGGAGGCTCAAAAATAATATGCCAGAAACAAAAACAGCATCATCTCAAGACTTCGTTCCAATCAAAGAGGTTCGCGATGGAGTAATAATTCTTAAAGACGGAGGCATAAGAGCAGTTCTAATGGCATCATCCTTAAACTTCGCTCTTAAAAGCGAAGATGAACAAAATGCATTTATAATGCAATTTCAAAACTTCTTTAACTCTCTAGATTTCTCTGTTCAGATTTACATTCAATCAAGAGAATTGGACATACGCCCATATACGGAAACTCTTGAGGAGGCATACAAGAAAACAATGGATGACTTAATGCGTATTCAGATTCGAGAATACATTGAGTTTATCAAGAGCTTTGTTGAAGGAGCAAACATAATGACTAAACATTTCTTTGTTGTAGTTCCATATTCTCCGTCAGTTATTAATATAAAAAAGGGAATTTCGTTTCCATGGAGTAAAACTTCTAAGAGCAGCGACTCTAAAGACGCTGCCTTTGAAGAAAACGTGTCTCAATTAGACCAGAGAATTTCAATTGTTCAGCAAGGATTGATACGAACAGGTGTTCGTACGGCGCAATTAGATACAGAGGAGATTATTGAACTTCTATACAAGATATTTAACCCTGGTGAGCAAGATGCTCCTGAACATTTAGTTAAAAAATAATTATGGCTATATTAGATTTTTTAAAAAAGAAGGAAAGTACGAGTGAGGGGATAGTTCCTATTCTTCCAAAGGAAATATATCAACACGGGGTGTTGGAACTTCAAGATGTTATTGCGCCTTCCGCGTTGCAAATTACTCCTCGGACACTTAACTTAGGGGAGAAGATAGCTAGAACGTTTTTTGTTATTTCATACCCAAGATTTTTAACTACAGGGTGGTTCTCTTCAATAGTTAACTTGGATAAGGTATTTGATGTCTCAATCTTTGTTCATCCAATGGACACAACCGATGTTTTGCGCAAGTATCAAAAAAAAGTAGCCGAAATTGAAAGCCAGATCGGAATTAGAGAGAAAAAAGGATTGGTTAGGGACCCTGTTCTTGATACAGCATATTCAGATATTGAATACTTGCGTGACCAACTACAACAAGCTCAAGAAAAGATGTTTAAAGTAGGTTTGTACATAACAATCTACGGTGACTCACGAGAGGAAATTGATAAAACTGAATCTGAGATACGATCAATTCTTGAATCCCGTCTTGTTTATCTAAAACCGGCACTCTTTCAACAAGAGCCAGGATTTAGAAGCGTTATGCCTATTGCAAAGGATGAGTTAAGTGTTCATTCTAATATGAACTCATCGCCACTATCGAGTCTCTTTCCTTTTATTTCCTTCGACCTTACATCAGACAGGGGAATACTCTATGGAATAAACAGACATAACTCTAGTTTGGTTCTGTTTGATCGTTTCTCCTTAGAAAACTACAACTCAGTTGTTTTTGCTAAATCAGGTGCTGGTAAGTCATATATGATGAAGTTAGAAATCATACGATCACTAATGTTTGATACGGAAGTTATTGTTATCGATCCAGAAAGAGAGTACGAATACCTGGCTGAGGCAACTGGTGGACGACACTTTAATATTTCACTTTCATCCCAACACCACATTAATCCATTTGATCTTCCGACCCCTCGTGAAGATGAAAGCCCTGCAGATATACTAAGGAGTAATATTATTACTTTAGTAGGTCTTTTCCGTATTATGTTTGGAGGATTAACTCCTGAAGAGGACGCAATAGTTGACCGAGCTATAACTGAAACCTACGCATTGAAGGATATTACTCCTGATTCAGACTTTGCCACTCTAGAACCACCACTTCTTTCAGACTTTGAGCTTGTACTACAAGGAATGGAGGGCTCTGAATCATTGGTTCAAAGACTTTCAAAATACACCCAAGGTACTTGGTCTGGTTTTATAAACAGACCAACAAACATAGACATGAACAAGCAGTTTATTGTCTTTAGTGTTAGAGACATGGAAGACGAGCTTAAGCCTGTTGCGATGTATCTTATTACACACTATATATGGAACATGGTTCGTAAAGAATTAAAGAAAAGGCTTCTAATTATCGATGAAGCATGGTGGATGATGAAGTCAGAGGACACAGCTTCCTTCTTGTTTGGAATTGCAAAAAGAGGACGTAAATATTTCCTTGGTCTTGCAACAATAACTCAGGACGTCGCCGATTTCTTAAGTAGTTCTTATGGAAAAGCCATGATCACGAACTCTTCAATACAGATTCTCCTAAGACAATCACCAACGTCCATTGATTTAATTCAAGATACATTTAAACTCTCCGATGAAGAAAAATATCTTCTACTAGAATCAGACGTAGGGGAGGGGATATTCTTTGCCGGACTAAAACATGTTGCGATAAAAGTTATCGCAAGTTATACCGAGGATCAAATTATTACTTCTGATCCTTCACAAATTTTGGCAATCAAAAAAGCAAAGGCGGAGTTAGGAACAACAGAGGAAAATGCAGGAGAGGAATAGAATAAATGGTTTTCACGCCTGGGCTATTATTTCAGTGTCTGTAATGGTTGATGTAATACAACTTATTTTTACACTCCTTATTTTTACACTTTTACTTTCGACAGTGTTCGCAATAATAACTGCAATAGTGTTCTGGGTGTGGTTTAAAGTTCTAGACGTTGGTTTTATGGACACATCGTCAGGATTCTTTAAAAATTATTTTAAGATAGTTTTTGAAATGATTCCAATACTTAATATCTTCCCGATTTTTACAATTATGACTGTTTTTATAATCTCAAAAGTAAGGAAGGAGGACAAAAAGTATAATGAAGAACAAATATCTAATCTTAATGCAGCCAATGATAACCGACCTCCCGCACGTCTAAAAAAGGCAGTATAATTTACTTATCAGGAATATTTTCTGCGTGATTCTACAAAATAGCTATATAATGTGACTATGCGTACTTTCCTATACCTAGGGTTATTTTTTGTTCTCTTTCCAATACTCTCACACGCACAAACCGCTACTTTATTGTGGGAAACCCAAACATACACTCCTCCTTTTTATAAAGGTGCCTCTCTGTATTCAGATGGGGGAACTATCTATGCAGAGGTTTACGTTTCAAATAGTTCTTACTCTAAAGAATCCATGTCTTATAAGTGGATAAAAGACGGTGTAGTACTTGGAAGTCTTTCGGGTGTCGGAAAATCCTCTCTAATAACATCTGGACCAAGGTTCTTGGGAGACTACATACTCGAAGTTAAGGTTTCTGATCCAGAAGGAATCGAATTCACTAGTTCCGCCCTACTAATAGAAACTAAAGATCCTAAAATTGTATTTTATGAAACAGATCCATTACTTGGTTCTTTGTTCCACAGATCTATTAAATCAAATGGTGATTTTCCTAACTCATCACAAATCCAAGCTATTCCATATTTCTTATCTACGCAGAGTATACATAGTGAACTCCTCTCATACTCTTGGAACTTAAATGGTAAATCGGTTGCAGGCGTTGGTAATACTCCATCATTCTTAAGTATGCGTGTGGAAGGGGAGGACTCATCAGTATTAAATGTCTCTCTGTCAGTAGCCCATTCTCAAAACTTCCTTCAAGACGCTAGAGGTAGGCTTAATTTAACAATAGAAGGAAATTCTAGAAGATCACTATTCGGATTATGAACACCAAACCTTTCTACATAGGAATAACGATTTTGATAGCAGGTCTTTTGCTTGGACTTATAGGGTGGGCTATATATATCGGCCAGCAGAAACAAGATTTGGAGTCAGGAACAAAAGATGTTGGTTATTTAAACGATCTAACCAGAGGAGTTACAGGGAGTGGTATTTTTGGAGGTGTATTTACAGATGAAGAAGACATCAAGGATAGCGAAGTAGATATTCCTAAGGCTGTTTTGAAGCAATTGTATAATCTACCTATAGCTGGGTATTACAAAAGGGAGGAAAACTCGATTCTTTTTGTAGATCGAGCAACTGGACATGTTTTTGAGCAAGACCTGGAAACAAACGTTTCTAAAAGAATAAACCAAGCTACTGTTCCTAAAGTTTATAACTCAATATTTGTAAATGATGGAGAGGCAGTTGTTCGTCAGTCAATTCATGAAGATGGAGATGTTCTAACTATATTCAGTCTTTCAAAAGACGGGTCTTCAAACACATCAATTCCATTTCTAACATCTATAGAAGCAGGACAAGGTAGTGACTTTGCCTTTATTGAAAAGACCTCCACTGTGAGTAGCTTGGGAATATTTGATGTAGATAAGGAGACTAGAACTATATTGTTTGAATCTGAATTAAAAAATTGGTCTCTTCAGTGGAGGGGAAATTCAATCTTAATGACACAAAATCCAAGCTTTTTCCTTCTAACGTCAGCAATGCTTGTAAACTCTTCAACAGGGAGTCGAGAGGTGGTGATATCACAGAAAAAAGGTCTAATAACCAATCTAAGTCCTGATGCAAAGCAAATTTTGTTTAGCGTTATAGAAAATAATAGACCAGTACTTTATATAAGGAATATAGAGAGTGGGGAAGAGACCTCACTAAATGTATCTGGGTTTGCAGATAAGTGTGCCTGGATAGAGTCTTCCGTTATATGTGCTTTACCAAACTCACTTCCTGAAGGAAGCTATCCCGATATCTGGTATACGGGCGAAGTTAGCTTCTCAGACTCCTTTTGGAAAATAGATACGAAAGATTTAATTCTAAGTAAAATAATCTCTCCAGAGTCTGAACTTGGAATAAGCATGGATGCCATTAACTTACTGGTGAACGACAACGTTCTTTTCTTTAAAAATAAAACTGATCAAACTCTTTGGTCTTTAATTATCTAGTATACTTATTTTATGATAAAAAAGTTTTTTATTACCATTGCAGCAGTTTTTTCTCTACCGCTTTTAGCTCACGCCGCGTCACACACAACTTACGTATCACTAGTTGATCTTGGTGGGCGTTTTGCAGGGGCAAGTGGTGATTTAGGGCAATACTTCAACAATTTATTTGATCTTGCTCTTCTGATTGGGTCTATACTTGCTGTCTTGTTAATAGCGACAGCTGGACTTCAGTACATGACAACGGACGCTGTCTCAGGAACAACAGCCGCAAAAGATAGAATTAGACAAGCTGTAATGGGTATTTTAATGCTTCTGGCTATTTGGATATTCTTTAATGAGGTTAATCCAAATATATTGAAATTGGATTTTTCTTTAGAACCTGCCACAACTTATATTAAGGAGGCGACCGCGAAAGGAACTCCTGTTGTACCAGCAGGGGGAATAGTATACGCAGGCGATACTAAAACCAAGGTACTGAGATGCGATCTTCCGGGTAGGCCAACGTGTGCAGAAGTAGTGGGGAGCTGCAGTAGGAACGGCGCCACTAAAAATATAAGTTTTGTCGACGCTAATACAGTGGCTTGTTCTAAGATCGTTAGTAGAGAAGAGTACGAGAAGGAAGTGGACGATATTAATGTTCGTAATGCTGTTTTAGAAGATCCAACAATTTCAGGCACTGTGGTTTACTATGATATGGACAAAATAAAAGATTCAAACTGGGAAGTTAAGAGCAATGAAGACCTAACTCTAATGCGTGAAGAGCAAAATAATATTCGTGCCTCGTGGAAAAAGTCTTGTGAAGTAACTGATACTGGAGAAAGTACAGGGAGTACGTTCAGGCCAGTAGAGGGTCTTGGGGGGTCTGTAGGATGGATATGTTCTAGCTAATCCTCAATAAAACAAATAACAACCCTTCTGTCTCTACCTTGCCCTTGTGACTCTGTTTTAATATTAGGCTCATCTGTTAGCGCTGAATGGACTATCATGCGCTCGTAGGAGCTCATAGGGGTCATTTCAACGTTATATTTTAATGATCTAGCACGTTCTGCTAGTAATTTTGCCGTTTGCTTAAGTTCCTCAATCTTTTTAGTTCTATACCCATTAACATCCACTAAAAATCGTAAGTCTTCACCAGAGTCTCTGAAGGCGTTTTTAATAACATAGTTAAGTGCCCGTATAGTATCTCCACGAGTTCCTATTAACCTGGCACTCTCATTTGTCTTTATTTGAAATACTACTTGCTCGGAATTGTTTTCAATATCAACTGAATCAAATTCTATATCTAACTTGGTTAAAATAGTTTCTATGAAGTTTTTAATTTTCTCTTGGCTCATGACTTTTCTTTCTTCGGATAAAAATTTCTTGTCCTATAGAAAATATATTACTCGTAAGCCAGTAAAGTGCAATCGCTGCTGAAATTGTGTAAGAAATACCCACAACTACTATTGGCATAACGTATTTCATTTGTAGGTGGAAACTTCTTGCTAAATCTTCCTTCATAGTTGGGTTTTCGCTTCGTGGTTTCGGTTTCGGTAGGGCATATGAGCTATGTATAAACTGGGTAATTCCCGCCATAAGGGCAAGTACTATACTTCTTCCTCCCATATCAACTATGCCGATAAATTGCATGTTTACCATTTCAGGTATTGATATAAATGAGTATAGAAGTTCAATATTTACTTCCGGTAATCCTCCTCTAAAGAACACCCAGTATAATCCTAGAATTATTGGAAGTTGTATAAAAACAACAAGAAGACTTAGAAAAGGCCTCACATTGTTATCCTTATAAAGAGCCATCATCTTTACGGTTTGCTCCTGCTTGTCGTCTTTGTACTGCTCTTTTAACTCTTCCATCTTTGGAGCAATCTCTTTCATGCGAATCTGCATGTGAGACACCTTAATAGCAAGGGGGAAGAGTATAACCTTAACGGCGATCGTCAGAAGTATTACAGCAATACCAACGTCTGCGTATGGAACAACGCTTATTAAAAAAATTAGCCCGTTGTATAACGGGTTAAATACCAAAGCGTTGAATGCTGTTCCAATCATTACAGGAATAATATCGCAGAGTTACGTGTAAGTAAACTTTACTTAACCGCTTCTTGTATCTCTACTTTAAGTGCCTCTCTTTTAATTTCATTTATTCCTTTCTTTGCGTATATGATAATTGTTCTCTCGTTCGGAAGTTTAACTTCTTTTAAGATTTCTCTTACTCTTCTTTTGATTCTATTTCTACCCACTGCAGTTTTTTCAACTTTTTTTGAAATTACCACTGTTGCTTTAGTGGGGGAGGAGGTCTTTATTGATCTAACAGATACGTGTTCAAAATGCTTAGATTTTCCTTTTGAAATTACTTCTTGAACATCTTTAGTTTTTGCTCTATCAAACATGTATTAACTATAAACTAAAAAACTGATCAATATTGACCAGTTTTATCCTTTCCTTACAACAGTTAGTTGTGCTCTTCCTCTTCGTCTTCGTGCCTTAAGTAGTTTCCTTCCAGCAGCTGTTGCGGTTCGAGCTAAAAAGCCGTGCTTACGCATTCGTTTCTTTTTCTTTGGTTGATATGTTCTCTTTGTGGACATAGGACACCATACTACGTAAAAAATACGGAAAAGCAATAGTCTGTGGATTACTTTTGGTTTATCCACAGTGTTTACAGATGGGCGTTTCTGTTTTGCCTTTTTAAAACCCTTTTTAAATTTGATAGACTCTTAGTTCCAGTCGAGTTTTGTCCTTTATGAAGTATTAATACTTACTGGAGCAGGAGCGTGTTTTCTTTATCCACACCTTATCAACATATGTTTTTAAAACCTCTAATTTCCAGAGTGGGAGAAACTTGTATATAATACTTTAACTTAATTGTATGTTAACCACCCAAGAACTATGGCAGAACACTCTCGTTCATATTGAGATGAATATCTCTGAAGCTAATTTTAGAACTTGGTTTAAAGACACAACTATCGTAAAGAACGATAACAATATTATTTTTATAGGAGTTCCTAATAAGATTGTTAAAGATTGGTTGTATGAAAAGCATCACAAATTTATTCTAAAGACGATACGTAGTTTTGAAGATTCAATTAGATCTGTTGAATATACTGTTATTAAAAATGCAGCAAAGCGTGCCTCGGGGGAGCAGAAACCTACTACTGAAACAGGACAGAACCAACTTCTCCTACAGGACATGTTTATAGACAAAAGGGATAACCTAAATCCACGCTACACATTTGATACTTTTGTTGTTGGACCGTTCAATCAACTAGCACACGCAGCAGCTCAAGCCGTTATAAATAATCCAGGTCTAACTTACAACCCTTTATTTATCTATGGTGGTACTGGTCACGGAAAAACTCACCTTATTCAAGCGGTTGGTAACTATCTAAAGAAAGCTAACTCAAACAGAAAAGTATTTTATGTAACTTCAGAGCGTTTTACTATGGATTTTATAAATGCTGTTAAAACAGGGAAGGGAAATAACTTTAAAGATAAGTATCGTCAGTATGATGTTCTTATAATGGACGATATTCAATTTATTGCTGATAAAGAAAGGACTCAAGAAGAACTGTTCCACTTGTTTAACGCTCTTTTTGATAATAATAAGCAAATTATCTTTTCAGCTGAAGAAGTCATTTTAAAATCAAATGACCCATTACTTAAATTTATTGTTGAGAGTAAATTAACGGAAATTTCATCCAAACTCATGCAGGGTATTAAGGTTCCAAAATTAGATTT
>NVTG01000046.1 GCA_002401495.1 Candidatus Kaiserbacteria bacterium | reverse complement strand
ACTATTACTAAAAAAATGATAATTCTATACTTGAACATAAATTTTATATTATCTAAAGACTCCACTTACGTCAAATTTTGATTTCTCTTTTTGTTTTAGAGTTTCTATCATAACTATCGAACCTCCCAACCATCCTTTGCCTCAATTTCCGCTTCGATTTTATCCATAATTTCCCCAATTGCTTTATCCGTCAAAGTCTCTTCCATGGATTGGAATACAAGGTGGAATGCATATGAAATACGCCCATCCTTTTCAAACTCATCAAACAAATCGTTTCGTTTTAGAAGTTCTCCTGAATGACTAGCTACTATCTTTTCAATCTCTTCTTTGGCGACCCCTGCAGGGACCCAAGTTGCAATGTCACGCAATACAAATGGATAAGGACTGGCCGGTTTATATGAAATATCACCAACCATATTTCCTAAGGTATATTCCTCAACATCTTTTAACTCGTCTAAGATTCCATCTAAGCTAAATTCAAAAGTGTTTCCTGTGACTTCAAGAAATTTAATTCCAAGAGTGTTCTCTAAGTGAGTTTTTAAGTTAGTTAAAATTGCTTCAACTCTTTCTTCCTTTTTCTTGTTACCAACAACGTCTACCCCAACACATACATTTGTTGTCTCCTTTTCTCCAAACACATTTCCTATTTCAAAGATTTTTAATTCCTCTTGAAGACCAAGCAGTGGCATGTTCTTTCCATTCTTAACCAAAGAGTCTTTCACTCCATCTGAAAGGTTCTTTCTTAAATGATCTTTATCACTTGCAAGGGAGTTTAGAAGTTTAACTTCTCCACTATCGCGTAGTGAATACAGATACACTTCGGTAACTCCAAGTTCAGTTAAGGTTTTTTTAATTATTTCAGAGTATGCGTACTTTTTATTCACACCCACTTCTCGCTCCGGAGAATCTAATTGTTTAGATTCAATTCTATTGTAACCGTAGACTCTACCAACCTCCTCAATTACTTCCTCAGGTATATTTATATCCCTCCGCTCAAAAGGTGCTTTAACTTTAAACTCACCTCCCTCTTTTGAATATTCAAACTCCAGTCGTGTAAATATATCTTCAACTTCTTCCGTACTGATTTTAGCTCCAAGAAGTTTTGAGATTCTATCTTCATTAACACTAACTTCTGTATTTCCACCGTCCAATTCCCCTGCCTTTGTATATCCTTGTAACTCACCTCCTGCAATTTTTAAAATTATTTCCACTACTCTTTCAATTCCGTAATCAGCCAGTCCATCTGCCATATTGTTTTCAAATCGTGCGGATGCGTCAGTTCTTAACTTTAGGGCCTGGGCCGTTAGTCTTGTTTGTGTTGGATTAAAGTTTGCTGTTTCAATTAGAATGTCTGTTGTGTTTTCATCTACTTCGGCTAAATTGCCACCCTTTATACCCCCTATTCCTACTACCTTGTCGGAGTCCACGTCGATTATAACAGTCATTGCATTATTGAGTTCAACTTCAGCCCCACCTAAAAGAGTTATTTTCTCGCCCTCTTTGGAAAGTCTAGTACCAACGTGAAGTCCCTCAAACTTTTTAGCGTCAAAAACATGAGTAGGCCTTCCAAGTTCAAATAGTACGTAGTTAGTGGCGTCCACCACATTGTTAATTGGCTTTTGTCCTATGGCCTCTAGTCTTGCTTTCAACCACTCAGGTGAGTCTTTTACTTCAACTCCTGTAATGTGTGCTGCTACATAATATGAGCACGAGTCGTCTTTTTCTAAAGTAACCTTAACTGTACTTTCTTTTGAAAGATCAATCTTTTTCCTTAAAGGATCTTCTTTCATCGAGACGTTAAAGAGTGCTGAAATCTCTCGTGCAATTCCACGATGCGAAAGACAATCAGCAGCCCGGTTAGGAAGAATGTCGACATCAATTACAGAAACACCGTTTACTTCTTCTACCCCTTCAATTTCAAAAGCGTGGAAAGTTAATTTCTCTTCCACCTCTGAAACTGCGGGAAGTGCTCCTTCCTTGAAAAAACTATTTATCCATTCGTAACTTACTTTCATACAATAAATTGTTGAATAAATTTAAGATCTCCTCCGTGGAATACACGAATGTCATCAATTCCCCACTTGAGCATACAAAGTCTCTCAATCCCTCCGCCAAACGCCCATCCTTGAAATTCTTCTGGATCAATTCCTGCTGTACGTAAAACATTTGGATGAAGCATTCCAGCACCAAGTATTTCTATCCATTTACCTTTAAGGCGCTCAGGAACATTGCTCCCCTTTAATTTCATATCAACTTCTACTCCCGGTTCCACAAACGGAAAGAACCCCGGTCGAAATCTTATCTCAACTGATCCTCCTAAGAATTTTTCAAAGAATGTCTCCAGTGTTCCTTTTAAGTGTGCAAGCGTTATGTCTTTACCAATTGCAAAAGCATCCACCTGAAAAAACTGTGCTTCGTGAGTCATGTCTGTTGCTTCATTTCTATATGCTTTTCCGCAAGAAACAAAACGCATAGCCCCATCATTCTCTTTTAGTTTTCGTGCAGTTACTGCCGTATCGTGAGTTCGTAATACATGGTTTTCATCCACCCAAAAGGTGTCCTGCATATCGCGCGCCGGATGGTCTTTTGCAACGTTTAAAGCGTCAAAGTTATAGTGTTCGGTCTCTAGTTCAGGGCCTTGTGCCACTTCAAACCCCATTTCGCTGAAAATCTCTACGATTTCCCGAATTGCGCTAGTTAGAGGGTTAATATATGACTTTTGCATAGAAAAGAGTATAACATACGAAATACCCATGTTTGAGCTGTTTTATAGCCAATTACATGATAGAATCGCGCTAATGATCTCAGCACAAATAGTAATCTATACATTTCTATTCATCTCATTATACTTTGAGGTATTTATGCTGATTACCTTCTTTGAGCACATGAGCAAGCCTACGAGACAAAAGTCTTCTTTCTTTCCAAGTGTTGTCGTTATCGTTCCTTGTTGGAACGAAGAAACCACTGTCTCAGGAACTCTTAAATCCCTACTTGAACTAGATTACCCAAAGGACAAGTTGCAAATAATTGCAGTGGACGATGGTTCAACTGACAACACTCTTAAAATATTAAATACTTTTAAATCCCAGATAACTGTCATCTCAAAAGAAAACGGTGGTAAACACAGCGCGATGAACGAAGCGCTCCTTCACACTGACGCTGAATTCGTTGGATGTCTTGATGCTGACTCATTTGTTGAAAAAGATGCACTTCTTGAAATAGTTAAACACTTTGAAGATGGAAGTGTGGCAGCTGTTACTCCGAGTATTAAAATACATAATGCGAGCAGCCTGTTACAAATAGTTCAAAAGGCAGAATATGGGCTTGCCATCTTTGTACGAAAAGTTTTCACTCTTATGGACGCCCTGTTTATAACCCCGGGACCATTTTCCTTTTTCCGAAGAAGTGTTATCGACGAAGTGGGACCATGGCGTCACGCACACGGTGTGGAGGATTTAGAAATGTGCCTACGACTACAAATGAACCATAAAAAAGTTGAGAACGAACCTGGTGCAATTGTTCACACCACAGCGCCTCGTACTCTTTCTCAACTATTCCATCAAAGAGTTAGATGGACCTATGGATTCTTAAAAAATGTTTCTGCTTACAAATCTATATTCTTTAACCCAAGGTATGGAACACTCGGAATGTTCATACTACCTATTAGTCTTCTTTCAATCTTTAGCGCACTTACTCTATTCTCTGTAGTTATTTGGAACACCATTATTATGGTGGCTCATGAGTTTGTTAAATTTAAAACAATTGGTATTCAGGCACCAACCGCAAACTTTGATCTATTCTTTGTTCCCACCAGTTCGGTTTTGATAATAACAATCATTCTTATCTCATTAACCTTTGTATTAATGGGGATTGGTAAAAAGATGGCTAAGGACCCACTCTTATCTTTTGATATGCCAGTTTATCTACTTATTTACGGGTTTATAACACCCTTATGGCTTGGTGCTTCCTTGTTTAAAGTTGTTACAGGAAAGACGGCTAAATGGCGGTAATCTTGACAGAGGCTAAGAAGAGTGTATAATATAGGCAGCCTGATCATTTCCGAGAGGGTTTATTTTTGGAGAAAACACGTGAAATTTTTGACCAACTTTAAAAACGACGAATCCGGCGCTGTAACTGTTGATTGGGTTGTATTGACCGCAGCTATCGTAGGCCTGGGAATTGCTGTTCTTGCTTCCGTATCTACCGGCGTCCAAAATCTGTCAGACGATGTCGATGCACAGATTTCCGCCCAACAAGAGCAATAAGAACTGCATCCACTCGAAAATACCCTTACCGCAACAAAAGACGCGGTAAGGGTATTTACTTTTCAACCTAACTACCCCATAGTGCCGGCAGGTTAATCGGGAGAATACTATGAACTTTCTGAAAAAAATTCCGGGGTATTGGTTCGTTCTTGCAGCAATGGCTGCATTTATGCTTTCAATACCAGTAATTGGAAGACTAATCCAATACCTTGAAACACTCTAACGTCTTGGGATTCGCCCCTAAGGCGTTTCCTTTTGCCTATTAAAGTGATATATTCGCATTTATGGAAAACGGTAGAACAACCCCTTGGGGTAAATATATTTCAGCATTTCTAATAACAGGGGTAATTTTTGCAACCGCAATCATTACAAACAACTTTTTTAATGAAAAACGTATTGAACAACTTCGTTCAATCGAAGAAGGAATTGCAATTGATATTCTTTCTCTTGAAACACAATTTGAACTACTAAAGGAGCAGTCTTGTAAAAGCATTGCAGAAAATCCAATACTCTCGCGAGAACTTGATACTCTTGCTAAAAAACTCTCATTTGCAGAAGCCCGGCTTGGTGCTGACAACGAAGAGGTTCTACGCTTAAAGCGACACTATTCCCTTTTGGAAATAAAGGATCTTATCCTAATGCAAAAAGTTTCAGCAAAATGTGACGAACTTAAACCTATCTTCTTGTTATATTTCTACTCTAACGAAGAAGGAACTTGTTCTGACTGTGAAAAACAAGGATACGTACTAACTGAGCTCTCAAGAGACTACCCTCAACTGCGTATCTATTCATTTGATTACAACCTAGACCTATCGGCCATAGAGACCCTTATTTCCCTTAAAAACATCTCCAGTGAGCTTCCCGCCCTTGTTATTGATAATGAGACCTATTCTGGGTTTAAGAGCACAGGGGAGATACAGGAGTTACTTCCCACACTGTTGGAAGAATAACAAAAGCCCGTCATATGACGGGCTTTTGTTTACTGGAGCCGGAGAGAAGATTTGAACTCCCGACCTACTCATTACAAGTGAGTTGCTCTACCAGCTGAGCTACTCCGGCGTTACTTCCTCAACGGAAGTCAGACTAGTTTCTCTTTTAATCCGCTCTGTGTCAAGGCCATTTTTATGAGTTTCTACCTTTTCGAAAAACTCTGATTTAGTCTGTCTAACTTCTTTTTTAGCACGGTGTGTCATATGCAAGGTAACCTTATGTGCCTGTCTTTCAATTCCACCTGCAACGTATGCTACAGAAATAGCAATACCGTGGAGAGTCTTGTAGATAACTTTTTTAAAAGAGAAGTGCTCTTCCATATGTAATAGAGAAGTTTTAATTTCTTTTATTGAAGAAATCACCATTGCATCTCCCTTGTTTCGCAATTTATTATATCCCTCGAAATCTCTTGAATTCTCAAAATACTTAAATACAAAAAATAGTATTAAAGATGCGAGCGAAACACTAAAGGCAATAGTAGCCATCATAGATTAACTATACTGCAAAACGAGAGATTTCTGCTATCTCTACGCGTTCTCCAAATTTTTGAGAAGCCTCGTCTATTAGTCCCTGGATTGTAAGGCTTGAGTCTTTAACGAAGTCTTGTTCAAGCAAAACCTTTTCTTTTAGGAAGGAGTTCATTTTTCCTTCTACGATCTTTTCTCTCATGTCTTCTGGTTTATCAGCTGCTTCTTTTTCAAACACTGCTTTGGCTGCTTTTGTTGATTCTTCAGTTACTTCCTTTCTTGAGAGGAATTCAGGTGCGATAGCTGCTACATGCATCGCTATGTCGTAGGCAATTTTTATAAACTCTTCGTTCTTTGCAACGAAATCAGTCTCACACGCTAGAACTACAACTCCTGCTACTGAATTTCCTGCGTGAATGTATGCTTGAACCACCCCGCTTCCAAGTTCTCTATCTGCTTTCTTTGCTGCAACTTGTGCGCTGATTTTTCTTAAGTTAACTTTTGCTTGTTCAATGTTACCGTCAGCCTCTTCCAATGCTTTCTTGCATTGCATAATGGACACACCAGTTTCATCTCTAAGTTGTTTTATTAGTTCAGTTGAAGACATATGTTTTTTCTAGTTAAGCTTCTTTCTTCTCTTCTTCTTTTTCTTCCTTCTTCTCTGGAGTTGCTTTTGCTGCTTTGTTAGCGGCTTTTCCTTTCTCTATTGCCTCAACGATTTGATCTACAAAGAAAGTAATACTCTTTGAAGTTGCATCATTTCCTGGCATAGGGCTAGCGATCTTTGAGATATCACAGTCTGTGTTAGCTAAAGCTATAATTGGAACACCTTTAGCGTGTGCTTCATTTACCGCGATGTAGTCGTATCGTGGATCAACTACAAACATAGCACCTGGAATTTCTTTCATATCAACAATTCCTCCAAACTTTGCTTCTAGGTCATCTATCTCACGATCCATCAAAAGACGTTCTTTCTTTGTATATTTATCAAGGTTTCCCTTTTCTTTGTCGTCTCGAAGAGTCTCCAGTCGTTTTACGCGCTTACCTATTTCTTTAAAGTTAGTTAGTGTGCCTCCAATCCACCTGCTACACACAAAAGGCTCGTCCACTTTTTCAGCAGCACGTCGCATGATAATACGAGCTTCGTTCTTTCCTGCAACGAAGAGTATTTTCTTTCCTGAGGTAGCCATTTCGAGGGCTGCCTTTTTAGCTTCTTCTAATTTAACTTCTGTTAGTTCTAGATCAAAAATATCGTTTCGGTTCTTTTGTCCAAAAATGTATTGAGCGATTGTTGGATTTCGTCGCGTACGAGAATACCCGAAGTGTGCTCCGGCTTCAAATAGTTTTTTTATTGTTGTTGCTGTCATATTTTAAAAGCCCCCACATAAAGGGGCACAAAGATATTATCAAATTAATGGGTACATAGCAATGGTTACTCACCCTCCGAAAACTCCGCCAGTGCTTTAAATATAGGATCAGGAATACCTCCCATTATTTTATCTACCCCGGACCAAGATTTTTTCATTCTATGGTCGGTTATACGGTCCTGTGGGAAATTGTACGTACGTATCTTTTCTGAACGATCTCCAGTTCCTACTTGTTTTGAACGATCGTCTGATCTTGTTTTAGCGGCTTCCTCATCCTGCATCTCTTGAATTCGAGAGGCAATAATAGCGTATGCCTTTTCTCTGTTCTTTTGTTGTGAGCGTTCTGCGGTACAACGAACAGTTATTCCAGTTGGCTTGTGAGTAAGACGAACGGCAGTTTCAACTTTGTTTACGTTCTGTCCTCCAGCACCCCCTGAGCGTGAAAATTCAATTTCCAAGTCTGCCGGGTTTATCTCAACTGTTACGTGCTTATAAATAGGTAAAATGGCAACGCTTGCTGTGGATGTATGAATTCTTCCTTGTTTTTCTGTAGCAGGTATTCTCTGAACACGATGAACTCCTGTTTCAAAGCGAAGAGTCTTGAAACTATTCTTTCCTTTAATTTCAATAACTATTTCTTTTACACCTCCCATAGTTGAACGAGACTCGCTTAATGTTTGAGTTTGCCAACCCTTAATTTCAGCGTACTTCATGTACATGAAAGCCAATTCTTCTGCAAAAAGCGCGGCTTCTTCCCCTCCTGCTCCCGCACGAACCTCTAAAACTGCCTCGTTTGGAAACTTCTGCTCTTCTTCATCTTCTTTAACAATTTGTTCAATTTGCTTAATTACTCCGCTCTGTGCTTCTGCTATTCGTTTTAAGTCTTCTTCTACCAAAGCGTCCATCTCAGCATCAGCAGTTCCCACTAACTTAGCCTCACGTGCTTCCCCGTCTAGTCTGTCGTATTCCTGTATTAAAAACCCTACACGGTTGTCGGTTGCATATTGAGTTAATATTTCTGGTCGTTCGTTTTCCATATCAAAAAGCGGTTTTGACACCGCTTTTATCTTACAATATTTTACGTTTACTTGCTTGCTGCTGCTTTTGCACGAGTCTTGAACTTCTCAACACGTCCGGCAGTATCAATAGTTGTCTTAACACCAGTGTAGAATGGGTGTGAAGCGCTTGAAATTTCAACACGATAGAGTGGATACTCCTTTTTCTTGTACGTACCAGTTTCTGTAGTCGTAACTGTTGAGAATAGTAGAAATTCCTCCCCTGACGTGTTGTCTAGGAAAATTACTTCTCTATAGTTATCTGGGTGTGTATCCTTTTTCATACCGCGACACTGTAACATTTCTAGGAAAACTGGCAAGGGTATACTACCCCTCTAGAATATCAATTTGGTTTTGCATCACTTCAACTAACTCCATAACGTCGTCTCCATAGAAGGCATACGCCGCCTTTTTAGCATTTCTCCATCCGGCAAAATACCTTAACGCCGCAAGTCTTTCTGCAAAATATGACCCTGTACCAACGATGTTGCTATGATGAGCAAAGACGTCAGGACCAGAATCTTGTTCAATAAAACCAAAACCTT
>NVTG01000045.1 GCA_002401495.1 Candidatus Kaiserbacteria bacterium | reverse complement strand
TTTTCATATCTATTAATCCTTCCTGATACGATTACCTCATCGGTATTATATCTAACATGTGCAAGTACTTTATTGTTTATTGGAGTACTTGACGATCTCTATGATGTTAGTTTTCGAATTCGCTTATTGTTGCAAATAATTATTTCTGCATTAATGATGAGTCTTGGTGGCCTGGTTCTCGTTCATGTTGGTGATATATTTGGTTCTGGACCAGTCGAAGTATCATTTCTAGGGTATTTACTTACAGTCATCACAGTTGTAGGCGCAATAAATGCGTTTAATATGGTCGATGGGATTGATGGATTGCTAGGTGCGCTTTCAACGATAACATTTAGCTCAATGGGGGTTTTATTTTATTTTAGTGGGCAGCTCAACTTAACAGTTTTTTGCTTAGTAATTGTATTAGCAACTTTGCCATACATTTTGATGAATTTAGGAATACCACTAGGTCAGCGTTTTAAAGTGTTTATGGGGGATGCAGGAAGCACTGTCATCGGATTTACAGTTGTTTGGCTATTGTTAGAAGGGTCACAGTCTGAAGATAGCTTATCATTCAGCCCAATAACAGCACTCTGGCTTGCTGCAGTACCTATTGTAGATGCGGTTTCAACAATTTCCCGCCGTATTAAAAAGGGCCATTCGCCATTTAAGCCCGATAGAGAACATTTGCACCATATCTTACTAAGACTTGGCTTCACTAATCATCAAGCATTGATATGTATTTGCTTCATTTCGGTGATATTCGCTGGTTTTGGTATTGCAACTGAGCTTCTGGATATACCTGAATGGGTTTCATTGTCTTTATTTCTAGCAGTATCAATTATCTACTTTATGATAATGCAAAAAATTTGGCGTATTACAGTGCGAATTCGTCGCATTTTGGGAATTAGTAAAAGTCGCAAGTAAGTAGTAGTTTGGATTGAATATGTCAAAAGTGAAAATTTCCCCTGTTTTGATAGGTGGTGTTGCTGTTAACCCTTACGAAAGCATCGAGCAGTTACTGAGCGATGTTATAGCTCCTGATGGTCAAGTCATACCTGGTATGGCTGTTGCTATTAATCCTGAAAAAGTATTGAAGGCTCAGACAGACCCTGAAACACAAGAAACACTAGATCAAGCGACAATTCCTTTTGCTGACGGTATTGGCGTTGTAAAAGCGTTAGAGCAAAAAACAGGGAAAAAATGTATTCGAATTGCAGGTTGTGAGCTGTGGTTAGATATCCTACATCACTCAGCTAACTATCAATCAAAGGTTGTACTTATTGGTGCAAAGCCACATGTAATTGAGCGTTGTAATGAGATATTAACGAGTAAGAATATTAATGTTATTGCCTACCAAGATGGTTACTTTAATGATGAAGAAGTTATTTTTAAGCTAATTAAAGATACAATTCCTGACATTGTTATTGTGGCTCTTGGTTCTCCTAAGCAAGAAAAGCTAATCGCGAAGCTCAGAACGATTAATAATACTGCTCTATACATGGGAGTTGGAGGAAGCTTTGACGTATTAGCTGGTAATGTTAAACGAGCTCCAGAAATATGGCAAAAAATGAATCTAGAGTGGTTTTACCGCTTAGTGAAAGAGCCTAAGCGGATTTTCAGGCAAATAAAATTATTGAAGTTTTTACAGCTTTATCTTCTTAAGAGACTGTGATGAAGATTCTGGTATTGTCAAACATGAGCGCAAAACCGTCTGCTCCTATGCAAGGCCTTTTTGTTGACAATCAAGTTGCGAGTTTAAAAGCGGCAAATGATAATATCGATTACTATAAGATAAAGTGGAATACGGATAGCTTATTTTGTAAGTTGTTCAAATATCCTGTTTTTATTCTGCACTTTCTTTGGGATATCGTAATTAAAAGAGAAAAGTACGCTTTGATACATGTTCACTTTTATTTCCCAACCATCATTCTTGCATTCTTGTATAAGTCATTAAAAAATAAACATGTTAAAGTGATCGTAACATGTCATGGAACTGATGTTTATTCTTACTCGCCACCCAGTTATTTATATAAGAGACTATCTAAAATTGTTGATTTTTGGATCTTTACATCAGAAGAATTGAGAAGCCGTTTTTTTAAACAAGTTGATTCATCAACGGTTTTATGTGCTGGGTATGATGATAAGGTGTTTAACTTACCTACAGAGAACGCAAGAGAAAATAAAGTTTATGATTTTTTACAAATCGGTACTTTAAATAAAAATAAAGGTTTGGACCGGTTTTTGTACTTAGTCAGCAAGATGCCTCATCTCCGATTTGCAATTGTTGGGGAAGGGCCTTTAAAAGAGGAAGTCTTAAATGCTGCGAAAATTTATCCAAACTTGGAATATCTAGCTAATCAACGTCCAAACAATTTATCATCAATAATTCAAAAATCTAAGTTCTTACTATCTCTATCGCGTAACGAATCATTTGGATTGACAATTACTGAAGGACACTCTTGTGGAGTACCTTGTATTGCTACAGTAACAGATGGGTCGCAGGCGCAAATTTTTAATAATGATTTTTTGATAGAGCAAGAAGGCATAACTGAGACGGCTATAAGAGACTCTCTTCAGGTTGTTTTAGAGAAAATGTCTGCTTTAGATAAGAATTCATACCAAGAAATAGTAGAGCTTGTATCTGCTTCAACAAAAACATATTCATTAAGCTATGTAACAGAACAAATTAAAAGTATTTACGAGCATGAATTAAAGGACTCTAAATAATGGAAAATGGTGTTTGTGTTGGAGTTTACTTACCTACAAAAAATAGAGTAGATCTGCTAAAAAAAGCAGTAGACTCAGTTTTAAATCAAACATATCAAAATTTTAAACTGCTTATTGTTGACGATGGCTCAACAGATGAAACGGCAGAATATTTAAACTCTATTGAGGACCCTAGGGTCTCCTTTATACGTAATGATGTATCTGAAAAAGCATGTAAAGCTCGTAATAGAGCTATACGAGCGTTAGATACAGAGTTAGTGACAGGTCTAGATGATGATGATGTATTTCTCCCTAATAGGCTAGAAGAGCTAATCAAGGCATATGATCCAAAGTTTGCTTTTGTATGTAGTGGTTACTTTTGGGATTATGGGGTTTATAAAAAGTCACTATTTTCTAAAACAAAGGTAATAAGCCTTTCAGATGCTCTAGATTTAAATCAATGCTCTAACCAAATTTTGGTTGAACGAAAAAGGCTATTAGAAGTAGGTGGGTTTGATCCTGACCTCACTGCTTTGCAAGATCATGATCTTTGGGTTCGGTTGATTGCTAAATATGGAAGTGCTTTTCGAATAGGAAAAGAGCTATATATCGTTAATGATGATCAAGAGTTAGAGAGAATTTCATCGGTTGAGAATAAACTCAAGGCTATTGATGTTTTTGAGCAAAAGCACTCTCAAATTATGTCTAAGCGCAATCGAGAGAACTTTGCTTTTTACAGAAAGAAAATTGCCGGTGAGAAAATATCCCTGTTTGAGTTGTTCAACTCAACCCAATATGGATTGTTATCGTTAAAGTTTAGACACGCATTAACTCAGAACTTAAATAAACTAGCTCGATATCGGCTTGACTACATTCACTCAGGTAAGATAGAACAGCCGCTTCTTAACTGGGTTTTTAAAATTCTAGTCCCACTTATAGCGACTGGGGGCCCTGGTGCCTCGAGAGTCATTCTGCTCTCATCTTGTATTTTTTTCCTTGGTGCTAGTAATACCGCCTCGTTCGGTAGTGATTTTTTTATTTTAATGCTATTGAATACCATGTTTAGTCAGAGCTTCGGCTTCTTTTTGCTTAAAGAGGAATACGCAGGCGCTTTTCGTTCAGTTGTTAAGCAATCTCTAGCAGGACTGCTTACCTCTTTCTTTATTCTGTTGGGGTTGTATTACGCAGAGGTTGTCTCCAATTTAGCTTATACAATTCCACTTATTACTATCTTGCATTTTTATTATTTGTATCGCTTTCAACGAATCGCTAAGTCAGGCTTTTTTATACTGGCTATATCTGAATGTGTGATAGCTGTAGTTTGCCTTTTTGCGCCGTTTTTCCTTGGTCATTTTTCTAAAGAGCAATACGATGCCCCCTATTTAGTGTATGTAGTTGCATCTCTTCTTGGGCTAATAACGCTTGTTATATTCAATGAAAAGTCTGTGCAAAAAAATTCGAGTAATGTTCCAATAAATAAAGTTTTTAATATTGCAGTGTCTACTTCGGCGAGTGTTTTTGCGTTATTTTGCTTTCCGTATGCAGCGAAGTTAGTGCTAGATGTAGAAATGGCTTCTTATGTTGCTTTAACAATATCGTGCTTTTCTATTGCAATGTTAGTTCCTAGAACTCAGGCAAACAAAGCGCTTCCAATTCTAGGTGGAAACAAGTTAGCCTTTAACGAATTAATGGACATAAATAAAACATACACTAAAATCATTTGGTTGAGTTGTATTTTGAGTCATATAATAGCGTCTTTATACTTGTTAATGCTGTCAGTTCCTGCTCACCTTGCTATCTATATTCCTGCCGCAATAATGGTAATTTATATTTGTTCGCAATATGGCTTTATATACTTAACGACATTAAGCTTAAGAGGTAAAGAAGCTACGGTTGCAAAGTTAAATCTAATGGTATTGATGGCAACAGCTTTAGCATTAGGTTTATTGCTTTTAAGGTTACTTAATATCGGGTTGATCGTTTACCTTCTTCCTCTTGTATGTACTGCTTTCATACTAAGAAATATCAAAGCCAAAAATTATATAGTCTCTTGCTTTAAGGGATAAATGGTCGTGATTAAAAACTTTTTGACTCAGCTAAAGAATTACCCACTTTTTCTAAAATATGGGCTTCCTTCAATAGTTGTGATCCCACTTATAGGTGATATTCTAACTGGCGTATTCGATGTAGTGTTAGGGATTAACTTTCCCTTATCGGCGCTTATTAGGGCTGTCATACTATTGTTTGGTTTATTGTTGTTGTTCAATACATCAAGCTTGTTTGCAAAATACTTAGCGTTGTTAAGTAGTATTTATTTTGTTTTATCAGTTTATTGGATGTTTAGTACCCAAGGCCAGTGGGTGTCTGAGAATTTGAGCAACTATATACAGACTTTTTTTCCTTTGCTTTGCTTTTTAATTTTTTGGGAATACATCAAGTTTGTAAAAATAGAACCGTTGATGGTTTCTTTGTCTTTGTATGGCTTAATCGCAGCTGGCAGTATTATTTTGTTTTTTATTCTAGGTATTGGCCGTGAAAGCTATGGTGACTATACATTTGGGGTAAAAGGTGTTTTCGTTGCAGGTAATGATATTGGTATTGCAATTATTTTATCATCAATGGTCGCTTGGTATAGATTATCCTATAATTTATCAATTTTAGATGCTGTTTCTGTTCTAATTTCATTTGTGGGGCTGGTTTTTATTGCTAGTCGAACCGGCCTTCTCGTCGGAAGTGCTGTTGTAATATGCGGAGTAACAGCTTACCTTTTATTAAATAAATCAAAAAATACCCTTCAAAAAGTGTCAAAACTATTTATAGTGTCGTTTATTATTTTGATAGTAAGTGTTGTCACATTTTTAGTAATAGAAAACATCGACAAAGTAGGTTTTCATATTGCTCGGATTACAGAGCTATTAGAGGGTGTAAGCCCAAGGGAGCATTTAGAGTTTTCCGTGAATGAAGTGTTGTCGACCTTTTCATTGAAAGACCAGCTTTTTGGGATTGGACAATGGTTTTACTTACTTATTGCTGAAGAACACTTAACAAAATGGACTTTATTGCCAGGTAAGCCGTTTTATAAGAATGCGGAGTTAGATTTTATCGATTTATTCGGTCAAACTGGTTTAGTTTTCACGTTATTGTATTGTTGTTGGATTGCAGCTTGCTTCATTAAATTAGTGAAGTCTTGTATTGATAATCATAGTGCTCGTTTTTCTATCGTTGCCACTTTTGCCTTTTTGTTCCTTTTAGCGCATGCAATAATTGCAGGCCATATATTTTTTGGAACTCAAGTGCCAATAGTTGCAGCTGCGATTCTTGCATTAGGTATATTAAATTTGAATGAGAGACATGAGAGTGTTTAATTTAGCTTTTTTGAGAAAAAACTTTATAAAATTGTGCCTAACAAGTTATGTATTTATTACCTTGATTTTAATTCTTATCTTACTAAGTATTCCAAATAAATTTACAAGTGTAGGGATCTATGCTCCGGCGGAGCACCTCCAAGGAGATGGTTTATCTGGGTTAGCAGGTTCTTTGGGCGGGTTAGCAGGCTTAGCTGGATTGAATCTCAATACAAGCAAACGAGATTCGCTACAAATTGCATTGGAAATAGCAAAGTCTAAGAAGTTTCTATTTAATTTAATCGAGAACGAAGATATCAAAGCCAAGGTATTTGCCGTTAAAGAGTGGGATAAAGAAACAAATACATTAATCTACAATGAAAAAATTTATGATGCTCAGACCAATACCTGGGTTAGAGATGAGCCAGAACCTGAACCAACAACTTTTGAAGTTTACAAAGTTTTAAAAGATAACTTAACAATTAATTTCGATGAGAAAAACACGCTAGTTAAAATCTCTTATGTTCACGTTTCTCCGCAATTTTCATATTGGTTAGTTAGTAAAATAGAAAAAACACTTAATAGTGTTTTAAAAGAACGTAATATAAATGATGCTAAAATAAGCATTGAGTTATTAGAAAATTCAGCAACAACAACGAGTAATATTGACCTAAAAGGGCTTTTATATGAACTGGTTGAGGAGCAAACGAAAAAGTTACTTCTAGCTCAGTCGAGGCAATATTATATTCTTGAGCCTATTGACCCACCTATTGTTCCTGAGGAAAAATCGACCCCGAAAAGAGGTTTGATCCTAATCTCATTCACATTTGTGTATTTTTTGATTTCAGCTTTAATACTCGTTTATTTCAGAAGCCATGACAAAGAGTAACGTTATTACGGTACTTTCTATTTTCTTCATAATAGTTAGCGTTTTTGTAACTCCTAAATTATTTCATAGTAAACCTGCTGACGAGTTTATAGCATATAGAAGTGATGTAGGTATTGATAAAAGCCAGCAGTCGTTTGTGAAGTTTAAGCTAGGCCTAAAAGAAAAGTTTTCTGACGATAAAAAGTATGATGAAGACTACGTTAATATTTTGGCTTTAAATGATGAAAAAGTGCTTTTAACTATAGCTAAAAATTGTGCTATTCCAAATGAACTTTTACCCCTAAATCGAAAAGTAACGATAAGAAGGCAAAAGAGTTTCGGGTATTTTCATATAAGCTTTACTCAAGGGGCTCAGCCTTACTCTGAGTGTATTGTGAAGCAGTTTAATTTGTTTTTGGTTAGCGAGTTGCAAGCAAAATACTCAAATAAAGCTTCAGAAATCAACGCTAGAGAAATAGAAAGCCAAAGTCATAGTGTCCGAACGTTTTTAGAGAATAATAAAGAGTATTATAAAATTTTGTCGCATATTTTGGTTTCGAGCAAAGAAGTTTACAGATTTGAGAGGCTTTCAGAAGAGCATGAAGATGATACGTCTGTAATCAATAGATTGAAATTCTATCTAGCGCTAAATATTTCGTTAGCTTTTGTATTTTTTAGATTGTTTTTAAGAAGAAGTGAGAGTTGTGAATAAGTATAGAAGGGATTTAGACGGGATCCGCGCGATTGCTGTTTTATTAGTACTTTTTTTTCATGTGGATTTTAGCTTTTTCAAAGCTGGCTTTATAGGCGTTGATATCTTTTTCACAATCTCAGGGTTTTTAATTTCTGGTATTGTGCTTAGGGAGGCTCAGTCTTCAGGTTTCTCATTTAAAAAGTTTTATATCCGAAGAGCTACACGGTTATTGCCTGCTTATTTATTTATGCTTACAGTGACATTGTTTGTAAGTATTTACGTACTCGCTCCTTTGGCGCTATTTGATTTCTTTAAGAGTGCTTTAGCATCCTCGCTATTTGTATCAAACTTTTACTTTTTATTGAACCACAGTGGTTATTTTTCAACATCAGTTCATGAGTTACCTTTGCTTCACACTTGGTCACTATCAGTTGAAGAGCAGTTTTATCTTATTATGCCAACTGCATTGATTTTATGGTTAAAAGTAAAAAATACATCAATCAGAATAGCTATACTGCTTATAAGTTTGATTTTATCTATAGTAGTAAGTGGAGTACTCACTAGCTTTAACCAAGGCTTAAGTTACTTTTTAGTTCCAAGTCGTATTCATGAGTTTCTATTTGGTACTTTACTGGCGGTTATCATTAATACCTATGGTAAATTAGTCACCCCATCTAAATTTGTTTCAAATGTTCTAGCACTATGCTCTTTGTTTGGAATTGTATTAATTTCAATTACTTTATCTTCAAAGGGGGAGTTCCCTGGGTACATAGCAGCTGCTGTATGCTTGTTTACGGCTTTGTTAATATACAGTGGGTTAAATGAACGCTGTATATCTCACAAATTATTAGGTAATAGCTTGTTTGTATGGGTAGGTTTATTATCATACTCAATATACCTTTGGCACTGGCCAATTGTATCTTTTTTAAAGTACGTAAAAATTGATTTCGACTGGCATATTCAGCTTTTAGTTATTTTCTTCTCATTTCTGCTCGCCGTAATCAGCTATTTTTATGTCGAAAAACCATTCAGATATGGTCGATACTCTAAAAATGGTCATGTCGCGTTTTCGCTATACGTATTACCAGCGCTTCTGCTTTGTGGGTTTGTTACTTTTCATTCAATAATTCCTTCCAGTTTTTCTGATAAAGCAGTTGAAGTTGAATTAATGACTAAGGCAACGCCTGAGCAAGGGCGCGAGTTATGTCATTCAAATGAGTTTACAGATAGCGAACACTGTTATTTAGGTGTAGAACAGCTTCAAAACAGTAATAGTTTGTTGTGGGGGGATTCGCACGCCAGTCATTTTGCACCTTTTGTAGATTATTACTCTAAAACTAATAACCTAAAGACAAAAGATGCCACTATGGGCAATT
>NVTG01000044.1 GCA_002401495.1 Candidatus Kaiserbacteria bacterium | reverse complement strand
TTTTGCTTGCCATGATTTGCTTTTTTGTTGGTGTTACAAAGATTCGCACATCATTAAAGAGCAAGCTTTTTGATAGTGAGAAGAGTATTGTTTACTAGGTAACAATACCTCCGCCAACACAAACATCCCTCTCATATGCAACTAGCGATTGTCCGGGTGCCATAAGTACTGGCTTGGAAAGAGTCACTACATCATCCTGTACCTCACACTCAATCTTTTCTCCGTGATATCTAATTTCACAAACATACTTTCCGTTTTCAATATTTGAATCAGTAAGGGTAAGACTTGATGTTAAATTCTCTTCGTTATTAAAATTCTCAGAAACTGTAATTGTATTTTTTGAAATATCCTTTCCGACTACATAATGCACATTACCCATCTCTTCCTTCTTAGTTATCGTAAATCCACCACGTTGACCTAATGTTACAAGTTCAGAACCGTCGTGAGTACCTACTACTTCCCCGCTTTCATTTAACACATCTCCATTTGAAGTTTCAATGAAGTTAAGTAGAAAGGTTTTCATATCAACGTGTCCGATAAAACAAAGGCCTTGGCTGTCCGGTTTGTACGCACTTGGAAGATTATTCTCCTCTGCGTATTTTCGAACTTCGTCTTTGCTCATGTGACCTATTGGCATAAGAGTGTGTGACAATTCCTTTTCGGTAAGTTTCCAAAGAAAGTATGCCTGGTCTTTACTGGCATCTGCCCCACGAACTAATTTCTTTTCAATTACTTGAGCGTGGTGACCGGTAGCTATTTTCTCGGCTCCTTCATTAAGTGCGTAGTCTAAAAAGCCACCAAACTTTATACTTTCGTTACAAAGTACATCAGGGTTAGGTGTTCTTCCCTTTTTATATTCACTAATCATTACATCCACTACTTCTTCCTTATACTCCTTTGAAAGATCAAGAGTTTTAAATGGAATACCAAGATGTGCTGCCACACGCATAGCAGCGCGTTCTTCTTCGTCTTGTGAGCATGGTAAAAAGTCTGGTTGCCACACACGGATAAATACGCCGGTTACATCCCAACCGTCTTTTTTAAGAATGTGTGCGGAAACCGCACTATCTACTCCCCCTGAGAGAGCTACAAATACTTTTTTCATAATATTTTAAATAACGAACCCTTGGTACAGTCTAACGACTGCACCAAGGGTTATGTGAGCTTTTCCAAACTGTCTCGTCAATCAAATAGTTTCTCCCTGAGCAGTAAGGTAAAGAGACTTATCTGATTGCAGTTATCGGACAAAGCTCACCTTAGAGTGGAGTCTACATTAAACTTAGTTAACTAGTCAACGTACCTTCGCTTTTTAGCCAAATGCTGCTCATACGTTCTGCTGTAGTACGTAGTACCAAACCGATCAGCCAGGTAAAAGAAGTTGTTATTAGCCTTAGGGTTCAAGGCTGCATCAATTGCAGTACTTCCTACGGCTGCAATAGGTCCAGGAGGAAGACCCTTATGTACATAGGTATTGTAAGGGTTATCTTCATCAGTTAATTCAGCCATTGTTATCTGGTATGTTCCCTTGTTATGGGTGTAGGTAAAGGTGGCATCAACTTGTAGTCTCATGTCTATATCCAGTCTGTTATGCAACACTCCAGAAATTAAATATTGGTCTTTTGTTTTCCAAGCTTCCTTTTCAATAATTGAGGCGAGAGTAAGTATTTCGTGCAAAGTGTACTCAGATTCTGCAAGATCCTCTTCAAATTCTTCAAGTCTAATTTCTAGGTTGTCTTTCATTACGCGAATCACTTCGTCCTCTCTAGTGTTTGGTAAAAGGTGATAGGTATCAGGGTATAAGTAACCTTCTAGTTTTTGCGCTTTCCGAAAGAAAGCAGCGTCATCAAATTTAAAAAGGCGTTTCTCAAATATAATTGCCATGTCAGCAACGGTTGCTCCTTCGGGGATTGTTATTTTAATTGGTTCAAGTCCATATTGACCGCTAGTTATTCTCCTAGCAATGGAAAATGTACCAATTGGTTTTGAGAACGAGTAGTCTCCTGCTTGGACTTTTCTTTCTCCTCCCATAACACGAATGATGAATTCTAAGATTCCTGCATTTTTAACTACGTCTACATCTTTAAGAGATTTTGAAATGGAACTAAGACTTTGTCCTTTTTCTATAGTCACATATTGTTCAATTGGGAAATTAGCGTCAGGACTCGCTAGGAATAATATGAATCCGGAAACTACAAGAATCCATACTAAAATAGTAGTCGTAGTTTTTTTATTTAAATTTTGCAAGCGACTTGTCTGCCATTCACTGATGAATGCTGAATATACCTCCCACTTTGCTTGTAGGTATACATACCACTTCTCAAATTGATCGTTTTTAGGCTCGATTGGCATCTTAAATAGGTAGGTTAGTTGGTGGCTCACTCTTGGTTGATGAAAGTCGCTTCACTCCTGGTGCTTTTACTTCCTCCGATGGGAAGTGGAATATTGTAGCAAGCTCCTCACTTGTTAGCACGTATCGTGGACGTTCATAAGGTCCATGGAAGAAGCTTCTTCTACGGTATGCGTCAACTGCTTCCATTGAGTGACGGTCGGAAGTTCTTCCTCCGAAATCTTCCCATGGATAGTCTGTGGACGTGTGCCAAGGACCTCCCGGGGTAAACTTATTTAAAGTCCCTGTATTAAAGGAATTCCACATACTAAGGAAGGGTGCAATCCTTGTCCCGTCAAAGGTTCCTTCACGTGCTATATATATTCCTCGAATACCAGCGTCAAACCCTGGCTTATCTATACTGCGCTCCAATGCCTTAATCTGATTAATTTGTGCCGGCTTAAGCTGAGGATATCCGTCGTCCTCTTCATCTACGGATGCCTTTTTCTTAGGTTTAGCTTCTTCGTAGATTTTGTCGATCTCATCTTCAGCTTCTTTTTGCCAAGTTTTTGCCTTTCCAAACCAAAAGACATCACGGGTAGTTGCTCCCTTGTTTTGTCGAATAAATATCTGAAACCACATTTGTTCGCCATCTCCTAGTGCACTTAATTTTTCAAAAACACTAGAAATTGGATCCACGATTTGTTCTGGTTTTTTTGAATCCCTATCCAGCTCTAAATCGATGTATGTACGTATTGGGTAGGCGTCATCTTTAGACAAAAGAAATTCGGCACCGAAGACAACATTCTTTCCTTTTTCAAAATGAATTCCGTCTGTATAGTTTTCAACTTCGTGTATTTCTAAATCTGGATATTGTGAATAGAACTGAGTCTCTACCAAACTTCTGAACTGTTTCCATGTCCATGCGTAAAGATGAACCTCTCCTTCTATTGAAACTATTTCAAAAGACCACCAAGGGCGAACCTTTCCGGTAATCCATCTGGCGATAAAAGTAGACTCTCCTGGACCAACATGCATTCCAGCAAAAACTTGTTCCATTGCACTGGGTGTTTTAAAAATATGTTGCGGGATTTTAAATTCTAAAAGAATCGGAGTTTGCTCTGAAATATATTTGGCCCTAATGTAGCCTCGCCATTCTTTCCATAACATTGCAAGAAGTAGAGGTGGTAGAAAGAAAGGTGAGAAAATAAATATCCAAAGAAGAACAGCGCTTAATAATTCAGGTGCGGTTGAAAGCCAGTAGTACATTGCAAGAGCAAAAGAAACTAACACCAACGGCCAAAAAGGAAGACCTAAATAACCAGGTTTTGTAAACTTGAGCGAAAATGCCATTGGGTTAATAATACATTACTATTGCAAACAAAAAACCGGTCTGTACCGGTTTTTTGTTTATACTAGTGAGTAGGTGTCGTCCTCTTGATGAGTGAAGGTGTCAGTGTCTTGAAGGTTTACCGTAATGGTATTGTCCTTAACATAACGTTCTCTCTTTACCATATCGATTATATCTTTTCGTGTCATTGATCCGTTCTTCTCAAGAAGTTCTCTGATTACATCCTTAACTACACCTTTTGAGTATCCCCATTCGGAAAGTGCATAAAGCCCTCTTCCTACTAGTACAAAGCGTGCGTCTTTAATTAATTCATTATGAGTTGTAGCAACGTGTGCTTTTCGGCCGAACAGGCTTTCAACTTGAGCAGCTACTTCTGAAAAGTGTAGTGGAGATCCATTTCGTTTAAGTGTTAGGTATGCAAAGTCTCGCATTCCCTTAACACGAACTGAAGGTGAAGTTGATCGTCCCCACTCTCCAAGAGGGTTTCGTGCAATTTTCTTTGAGATGGAAAGCCATCTTAGAATCTTTTCTGAATCTTCTTGAGTAATTTTTGCTTTTAAAAGCTCTTCTTGGTACTGAGAAACTATTTCATCCTCTGGAAGTACGATTTCGTTTGTAAGAGTTGAGTGTAGGCTAGAAATGGCATCTCGTACGCTTTTAGCGTGAGCTTCATCCATGTACCAATGATGTACGTAATCTCCTCCTTCTTTTCGTTTGTTAAAGCCCTCACCTACTGTTAGTAGGAAAAGAAGGTGGTTTTGATCAGTTTGGCTTTTAGCCAGAGTTGAAAGGAATTCTCCTTGTGGTGCAATTCCACCAAGGGTATCAATTGCATCAGAAAGCTCCTTAAAAGACCCAGCAAACTCACGGTATTGGTCTGATTTCTGAATAGCCTTTATAGCGTGGTTCTCAATCTGTCGTACACGCTCTCTGGTAATACCATATGATTGACCAACAGACTCAAGTGTTTCCACTGAAGTATTAGTTGCAAGACCGTAGCGACGTTTAAGAACGTCTTGTGCTCGGTCGTTTTCAATAACGCTCACTAGACGTGAGGCTACTTGTTTAGGTTTAAATGTAATTCGTATATTTGTCATATTTGAATTGGTAGAACAGTTTTATCACAGAATTGGCTTAACGTCAAATACTCTGGTAAAACTTCTACGCAGAGGTATATAACCACATTCTTCTATATATGTCAACAGTTTACTAGAAAACCAAGTTTATCAACCTGTTTTTAACAAACACTACCCTTTTAGGTTCTCCCTCAATCCACTTAGTAAGTTTTTCGCGTTTTTGAACTTCAGCCATCACTTCTTCTTCTGATGAATGTATGGAAACCTCAACATCTCCTCGTACTTTTCCAGATATCTGAACTGCAATAGTCACATTATCTTCAATCAATTTACCCTCATCATATTTAGGCCACTCTGCTATATGTATGGAGTCTTCATTTCCCAACACTTCTCTCCAGAGTTCTTCAGTTAAGTGTGGTGCAAACGGTGAGAGTAATTGTAGGAATGTTCTGTATTCATCTTTCGTAATCCCTTTTGAAGCTACGTTTAAGAAAATCATCATCTGTGCGATTGCAGTGTTGAACTTAAATCCTTCAATATCCTCACCAACCTTTTTAATTGTCTTGTGAAGCTCACGAGACGTATCTTCATTAGAAGTATCAGTAAGTGAGTCTTGTAACTTCCAAACCCTCTCAAGGAAGCGCTGGGCGCCAACAAGGCCATCTGTACTCCACGCTGTAGTATTTTCAAAAGGACTCATAAACATTTCGTATACTCGCAGTGCATCAGCTCCATTTGTTTTTACAATCTCATCTGGGTTAATTACGTTGCCCCAGCGTTTACTCATCTTTCTTCCGTCTTCAGCCAAAATGAATCCAAGAAACTCTAGTCGCTCAAATGGCTCTTCAGTACTCACCACTCCTAAATCAAACAAGAACTTATGCCAGAACCGAGCGTAGATTAAGTGGCGCACTGCGTGGTCTCCTCCAACGTAAACATCCACTGGCATCCATTTCTTTTCTTTTGTGGGATCTATGAATACTTCGTTATTCTTAGGGTCGATAAAACGTAGGTAGTACCAAGAAGACCCTGCCCACTGAGGCATAGTGTTAGTTTCTCGCTTTCCAGGTCCGTCACATTCTGGACACGTTGTGTTCACCCATTCTTCAATACTGGCAAGTGGTGATTCTCCATTTCCTGAAGGCTCATAGTTTTCAACCTCAGGAAGAAGCACTGGAAGATTAGATTCAGGTACGGCAACCGGCCCACATTTTTCACAGTGAATAATGGGGATTGGTTCACCCCAGTATCGTTGTCTAGAAAACACCCAATCGTTCAATCGATAGGTACTTGTCATTTTTCCACCAACTGATTCGGTTATTTTAACTTTGGCCTCTTCTGAATCCATTCCGGTGAAGTCACCAGAATCAATTAGATTGTTAGTACCTTCATCAACAACAGTACGGTTTTCAATACCGAACTTATTCGCAAACTCATAATCCCTTTCGTCGTGTGCTGGAACTGCCATAATTGCTCCTGTTCCGTAGTGTGCTAATACGTAATCTGCAATATAGATTGGAATCTCTTCGTTGTTTGCAGGATTAATTGCCTTAACTCCTTTAAGCTCAACTCCAGTTTTTTCTTTAGTAGCGTCTAGTCGATCGATTTCACTTTTGTTTGCAGAAGTTACAACGTATTCCCCCACTTCCTCTTCATTCTTAAACTTTAAGGATTTAAGAAGTTCGTGTTCAGGTGAAAGTACCATGTATGTGGCACCAAAAAGGGTATCAGGGCGTGTAGTGAATACTTTTATCTTCTCATCGGAATCTGAAATCGAAAATTCAATTTCAGCCCCTTCACTTTTCCCTATCCAGTTTCTTTGGGATTCCTTAATATGCTCAGGCCATTTCTTCAAAAGAGAAAGATCGTTCAAAAGTCTATCCGCATAGTCTGTAATACGAAGCACCCACTGACGCATAGGCTTCTTAGTAACAACAGAACCACATCGTTCACACGTTCCATCACTTTCTAGGTCTTCGTTGGCAAGTCCTGTCTGGCAACTAGGACACCAGTTAATTGGTTCGTTTGATTCGAACGCCAATCCTTTTTTAAATAGCTGAAGGAAAATCCATTGAGTCCATTTATAGTATTCAGGATCAGTTGTATTAATTTCCCGGTCCCAGTCGTAGTTAAAGCCAAGGTTACCAAGTTGTCCTTTAAAAGTATTTATATTCTTTTCAACGGCAACTCTTGGATGCACTTTGTTTTTTATCGCATAGTTTTCAGCCGGTAACCCAAAAGCGTCCCACCCCATTGGGTGAAGAACCTCATATCCTGACATTTTTTTAAAACGAGAGTATACATCTGTTGCGATGTATCCTTTTGGGTGACCTACGTGAAGACCTTCACCTGAAGGGTACGGGAACATATCAAGTACATAGGACTTTGGTTTAGTAGAGTCCGAATCGGTTTTGTATATACCTTCACTCTGCCATTTCTCTTGCCATTTCTTTTCAATCTTTGTATGGTCGAACTTTTTCATGAATGTACATAATAGCACTATGTTCTGAGCTCACCAATAATATAGGTCTATTTAGCCTCTCCGAAGATAACAACACCTTCTATAAATATTTTATGAATGGGACTTTCATATGTATGACTGGCCTCAAAGTTATCTCCCAAGACGTAGTATTCATTATCTTCTAAAAATATCGTGTACCTATCTCCAGCATTTTCTCGTGAATCTGAGAGTCTATACTTTGCGTCTCTGTTAGCCACGTTCACATACCAACCATCAAAAACAAGTTCTTCTCCTGGCACTCCTATAACCCTCTGAACATGAAATCTATTGATATCTTCTGGGAACTTAAATACGACCACATCCTCAGGTTTTGGTTTTACAATCTTACTAATAATTATAGTGTCTCCATCTGAAATTACAGGAGACATAGAATTTCCTTTAACAACGTATACGTTAAACAAAAAAGTTTTTATAATGACTAGGGTCATTATCAGAAAAAGTAGAGCTAGTGTTCCCAAAACACCCATAATGAGAGATTTCCTTTTTCTCGCTGAAGGAACGAGGAAGTAGGTAAAAACAGCTATAGAAAAGACTGGCATTATAAGAAAGCCAATTATTCCCAAAAGAGGAACAGATACTCCACTAATGGCCATAAGGGCGCTAATAGTTGCCATGGATAGAATTGTTATAGCAGCAGTCCTTACCCATGTAGTAGGTTTTTCGAAAACCAGATTACCAATAAGCTTCAGAGCTATAAAAAAGAATATAGCTACGAAGCCGACGGTTGCAATAGTTACGTAAGGGATCATGAGATATAAGGCAGTAGTTAACGCAACGTTGGCTTTAACCTATCTGGATCAACTTCCCTTTCAAAACAAGCACGTCCTGCATCGTGTGCCCAATCTTGAGCAGTTCTTTGTAGTTCTTTTATTCTCCAATCTCCTTGGCTGACAGTGCCAGCACCCACTTCTGTAAGAGGAAGATTAAAGGTTGCACAAAGCTCAAAAGTTAACGCTCCTGTAACTGTATATTCGTAAGCATCTCCAGTTTCTGGATCGTTTTCGATATAACTACCAACCAATGGATCTTTAAGAGTCTCAAGAGAGCTGGGAAGCTTTTCAGCGGTTCGGTAATATGAAGTAACTTCATTTTGAATCATTCGTAGGTTCTCAATACGTTGAGCGTCAAAGCGAAGCTCTCTCTGAGTTTGAGGAGATCCCATGATAAAGAAGCCGGCAACGATTGAAACTGCAAGAATTGCAGAGACTGCAAAACCAATTTTCTTAGATTTTGCCTCATTCCGCTCCCATACACCACGAACGTCTTGTATGTAGTAGTAGAAAACACCACCAAAGAGAACAAATACGGTTAGTATCTTAAGTAGGAATGCAGCGGTAAGTGCCTCACCTCCTAAGAATGTGTTAATTAGAACGATAAGGTCGATGATTAAACCAACTCCTGCACCAAAGATGGTTAGGATGATAAGCCAACGACGTACCCATAATTCCTTCTTATCTGAATCACGACGTATATCCTTTTGAAGAATACGTGTAAGTACGATATATACTGGGAACAGTACTATTAAACTAGCTATAGCAAAGGTCATTCCACCTGAATATGGATCAGCTCCAATTACAGCTGAATTTCCAACTAGTCGGTCAATGTATTCAAACATTAGAGCCATAAAGCTTCCAACGGAGAAGTATAGAGCAAACATTGCTCCAGCCCATAGGAAGAAATCTTTTGGTGTTACTTTCATAAAATTATTTTAAGAATTAATACTTTA
>NVTG01000043.1 GCA_002401495.1 Candidatus Kaiserbacteria bacterium | reverse complement strand
CTCGTGTAATAGTAGTTAGAACAGCACATTAGATCTGTTCAATGTCTAGACAACAATTAACTAAATAAAATGAAAATAAGTAAAAAACATATTGCAGTAGGAATGATCGCAATCGGTCTTGCTACAACAGCAGGAGCAGGAATTACGGTGGCATCTGAACATAAAGGTAAAGGTCACGCAGAAGTCGCAGCTACTCTATTAGGAATATCCGTTGATGATTTCAAAACTCGAGTACAAAATGGTGAAAAACCACGAGAAATATTCGAAGCAGCAGGAATCGATCGTGAAGATATCAAAGCAGCACACGAACAACGTATGCAAGAGCGATTAGCTCAAGCCGTAGAAAGTGGAAGACTTACTCAAGCAGAAGCCGACGAAAAGATAGCAAAAAGAGAAGGAATGAAGGCAGTGCGTGAGGCAGCACACACCGCAGTGGAAAACAACGACTACGACGCATGGGCACTGGCTGTTGCAAACTCACCAAGAGAATCAACAGTTGATACGTTCAACAAACTCGTTCTTGCTACTCAGCTTCGTGAAGCTGGAGACCATGAAGGAGCGAAGGAAATCATGAAAGAACTTGGTTTCAACAAGAAGCATAGAAAATAATTTCCTCGCCTAGGAAACAAAAACCCGCTTAAAAGCGGGTTTTTGTTATTTCTTCTTATCTTTCTTGGGCTTCTTCTTCTCTTTTTTTCTATCTTGTCCTTTTGCCATATATTTTTATTATAACTCTACTTTTTCAAACCACAACATTGCTTCAGCCTTATTAGGGAACCAAACGACCTTTTTCCCTTCTCCAACAATGAATGGGGTAATAAACGAAAGTACTTTTAATTGAGCCTTAAAATCTCCAACAATTGCGACTTTTCTAACCTGTTCTTTTTTTAAAGCTGAAAGGTAGATTTTATGAGCCTGCATAGGTATGTGACTCTCTCCCATCAAGGACATGTCTACCAAAATTTTAAACTTCTTTTCGGGATCTGTGTCTAAAATCTCAAACACTCCGTCGACAGCAAATTGTGATCGCCTAACATTTTCATCAGGATCTACTACCTGTTTAAGAAAATTAACAAAAATCACTCCATCGTTCTCGGAAATATCTAACGTCGCTTTCAGCTCTTCATCATTTTGCATATTAGGCCTCAATAATTTCTCTAACTTTTTTAATTATAGCCGAAGGACTAGAGTGTGCCTTAATCAAAACATCAACCGCTCCTTTCTCCTTACATTTTGCAATATCTGCTTCTTGTCCTAGATTAGAGAGAATTATTACTGGTATATCTTTAGTTTCATCTTGTTCTTTCAATTTATCCAATACATCAAATCCACTCATGCCTGGAAGGACCAAGTCTAAAAGAATCGCATCTGGAGTACTTTCCTTTGCGGCCTCTAAGGCACTCTCGCCGTCAGCTGCGTACTTAACTTCTATCTCTTCTTGCTTGAACTTCATCAAGAGAAGATCTCTCAAAAACGGTTCATCCTCAACTACTAGCAAATTAATTTTATTATCCATACTTATTATTTTATACTTTCTAAAGGAATTGTGAAATAGAAAGTTGCGCCATTTCCCACTTCACTTTCAAACCATATTTTCCCACCATGACGTCTTATAATTTTCTGTGCAATAAACAAACCTAATCCCGAACCTTCTGTAATAGTTTTGATTGCATTTTCTCCACGGTAAAACTTTTTAAACAATTGGTCTTTTTCCGCTTTGGGAATTCCAATTCCTGTATCTTTTACAGAGACTACAACCTTTTCTTCTTTCTTAATTACTTCCACACTCACACTACCTCCTTTTGGCGTGTACTTGAGTGCATTTTCTATAAGATTTTGAATAACTGAACTGAGTTTTTCATCATCTCCGTTAATATTTGGTATTCCCTCCTCACTTGTTAAAGTCAGGGTGATATTTCTCTTGGTTGCAACAGGCATTAACTGTTCCACAACAGATTCTGTCTGTTCAATTAACGACATTGAATTAAACGAATACTGAACCTTGCCTACTTCGTGTAGATCAACATTCAAAAGATTATCCACTAATCTAATCATCCTCTCGTTACTCTCTTTTCCGCGAAGAAGTACCCGGACCTCATCAGGCGTTAGGGTCTTTTTACTAATCTCCCACAACATGTCCAAAGACCACTTTGTAACCGAAAGTGGTGTTCTTAGTTGGTGGGCTACCACTGAAACAAAGTCAGACTTTAACTGTCCTAATTCTTCAAGCTTTGCGTAGGCGCGATTTAACTCTAGATCTCTTCGAATTAACATCTTAGCGCTTACCTCTTGATTCTTTAGAAGCTCTTCTAGCTTCGCTATTTTCGCATCCCTCTCATCCATGTTCTACGCAAGAGCTAGAATAACAACAGTCTCGTTATGGAAAGCTGGATTACATTTTTCAATGTTCCTAACTTCTCCTCCTAATGGAGCTTGTTCTCCGTATGTATAGAATCCAATAAGTGGTGTGTTAGCCCCCACCGCCTTTTGAATAGCTGTAATCTCCTCGCCTTTTCTCTCTCCAAAGAGTTTACTTCTTGCAATACAGTTGAAGATTATAACGGCGCTTGGTTTTTCACCGTCCAGTTGCTCAACTGCGTTTTCTGCTGCAATTTCAGCTACCTTAACAGCCTCTTCTCGGGAGCCCAACATCAACTGAATTTCAGACCCTTCAGGAATCTCGGCGGCACAAGTAATTGAACCGTTTTCATCTACTGTTATAGGATCTCGAATGAGCATTTCATCACTTCCTGCTACTTTCATACCCAACGGGTAAGTGATCGCCAGTTGCGCTAGAGTTTTTTCCTTCAATACTTTAGCTTCTTCTTCTCCGAAGTAATCTTCGTATACCTTAATTGCAGGTTCTCCATCGAGCTCGTGTAGAACAGAACCTTCAGCTCTAGTTACTTTCTTTGGTAGTCCAATTGGAACCCATCCGTGCTTTACTCCGATACCAAATTTAAATTCCCCTGAAAGACCAACTCCAACTACAGTTCCTGAATACACCTTATCGTTTAGATATTGGTATGTTTTTTCAAATCTAAAATCATCTCCTGAGGCACCTCCGACTAGTGGGAAGTGTTCTCCAAGGGACTGTAGTGCCCCTCTTACAATGTCTGCACCGTTCCCAACTAACACGTCTGGAAACATCATAAAGGACTTTAATTCTTCTGTTGCCTGTTCTTTAACTGAGTCTCCTACTTTTTTCCCAGCAGCAATTGCGTCTTCTGCTATTCCTTCTCCAATTCCTGCCCAGAAGTTAACTGTGTCTGAAGAAATTAACATAACAACTACTGAGTGACGGTCAGCCGGACCATTAGTTGTAATCTCTCCTGCGGTAGATGAGCCTACTAAAAGAGTGTCGCCTGTAATTGAGCGAACCCCTTTAAGCATTTCTTCTTGATCATATTCAACTGAAGAAAGGACGATGGCTAATTTTGCCTCTCCGCCACCAAGTTCTTCCTTTGCTTGCAGAGCCGCCTCAACACCAACTTTGTGAGAATCGTCTCCTGAACCTATTCCTACGCCTGCTTTCATCATAATTAATGTTTTAAGCTATTATTGGGCTCAGTATACCGTATATATGTGCAAGGAAATATTAGTGATGTATAATATCCAAACTATGATAGAAAAAAACAATATGAGCAGAATGATTTTAGATATGGCAGCTAAATTCGAAGGCGAATTAATAAAAGGGTTTGAAGCAGTACAAAAATATCCAAAGACAGTAACATTTTTTGGCTCTTCTAGATTTCAAGAAGATAACAAACACTACCAAGTAGCAAGAGAACTTTCAGCATTGATATGTAAAGAAGACTACACTGTAATAACAGGTGGTGGTGGTGGCATTATGGAAGCTGGAAACCGCGGCTCTAAAGAAGAGTGTGGTACTAGCGTTGGTTTCAATATAGAACTTCCTATGGAACAAGCGACCAACGAATACGTAACCCACGGAGTTAGCTTTAATTTCTTCGCTTCAAGAAAAATGGCTATGTATTTCTCGGGAGAGGCTTACATATTCTTTCCTGGAGGCTACGGAACTTTAGACGAGTTCTTCCAAATCTTAACTCTTATACAAACTCAGAAAATAGAAGTTGCTCCAATAATTTGTGTTGGTGCTGAATACTGGAACAGTGTTAATGACTTAATAGTAAATACACTTATGGAGGAAGGGACTATCTCAGAAGAGGACCCTAGTCTATATACAATAACGGACGATCTTGAAGAAGTACTGAGAATTATTCAAAGCACCTCTCATTAAATCTTAGTCATTTAAAATAGCAGCTGCCGCTATCGCAACTCTCTCCATTTCGTATGGCTCGATATGAACTTCTCCATCACCATCTAGGGACGCATATAGTATTATGTCTGCCTTAGAACTATTCTTTTCTCTTAATGTTAAGTCTAGAGTAACCCTCTCTCTCCCGTGCTCGAAAAACGCATCTACCCCATGATGTATATCTAGAGGCGTTCCAACGGCAGTAAAGAATTTAACCGGAATCCCTTTGTTATTACACTTTCCAGCTATTTTTTCTCTTAAATTTTTTATAAGTTTCGAGCGTCCAAATGGTAGCGGTTGTCGTTCTTTTGTATCATCTATGGCTTCTGTAAAAGGCATGAACTCATCCGAGGATTCGCCTGTGGCTACTCCCAAGATTGCCCTTTCAGCATCAATCCCTTCCTTAAGGCCTATTGCTCCTATAGGCCTTCCTTCCCATGCGTTATTCCTATCAAATTTTTCTTGTAATCCCATAGCTATCTGTCCCACCTCCAAATCCTTCTGACCACTACCCACATAACCTTTGCGAATAATGTAACTGCAACTAATGCAATTGCTCCAAAGACAATCATTTGAATTCCACTTAGTGCAAATGTTATTAATCCAACACTTAGTGCAAGTATTGTTGTGTTTACCTTGTTAAACAATTCCTGAACACTTTCTTTCCACATGTCACTAATGTTTTGTGTATCGATAAATACAACTCTTTGTACTGAAACATTAAAGTGTGCGTACTCAATCTGCTCAATTTGATCTCCCCTGTTCTTTGTTAGTCTATCTATTCGATCTTGTGTGTTTAGTAACTGTTGATTCAACCGATCTACTGTTGAAATCTTGTTGTTTATAACTTCGGATAGAGTTGAAGTATCTCCTTCTCGTGTGGCTTGTGCTATTAACGAGTTAAACGAACTTTCTGCTTGTCTAAGAGTTTCTGAGGTTGAAGATAGTCTTCGTTGTAGCATTTTCAATTCACTGTCGTTATATTCAATACTTCTTTCAAGAGTACTGGTATTAATACTAAAGTCTCTTGGATTAAGATCCTTAAGTGCTGTAATTATCTCCTCTTCGTATTCAACTTCTGCTTGGAAATTATAGCTACACCAATCTTCGCTTTTATTCGAACTACTAAATACAACGTACTCAAGTGGTTTTAGATCACTAATTGCCGTACACGTCTGTTCAAACTTTCGTGTTTCGTATCGAGCATTGTAGTTTCGTTTTTCATATTCTTCAGCGTCTGCTCCTCCTTGGTCAAAAGCAGGCTCTATCGCCATAAGTGAGCTGGAACTACGAGCCATTTTTTCCATTCCACCTACAAATCCATCCATCTGGAATACTTTCTCTCCGAAATCATCATAAGAGCCACTTTTGGTTAAAAAATTAAATGCACCTGCTGCTATTGAGAGGGCTACAACCACTATTACAAAAGCAGCGGAGGCTTTCATAATTGATTTAAGTGACCAATCAAAATTCATTATTTGTTCTTTTAGTTTATTCATGGGGAGATTATATCATGTGCTACACTTATACGTATGCATTTTAAAGCTATCCAAATGGGTCTCTTTCTTTTCCTTATGATCGCTGCAACCTACCTATTTGGATGGTTGATAAGCGGATATTTGTTACCTATTTTCTGGGCAATAGTTTTAGCTATTATTTTCCACCCTGTATACAAAAAATTACTTGTAAGTACCAAAAATCGAGCTTCCCTGTCTTCATTAATTACAATTCTTTTTATCATGACGGTTGTGATGGTTCCAATATACGTTCTTGGAGTTCTTGTTACGGATGAGGCAGTTTCACTTTATGCAAAACTAACATTAGACAACGGTTCGGTTAATGTTTTAAGTCAAATACAAGATGCTATAGCACCACTTGCGCAATATGGAGTTGATGTTGTAAAACTTGAAGCCGAAGTTGTTAGCTTCGCTCAAAAAATTAGCGAGCAAATTGGAACTTACGCATTTGATATAGGTCGCGCTACTGCCGGAACGATATTAGCAACTCTACTTACATTATATATATTATTTTTCACCCTAAGAGACGGTGAGCATATTGGAAAAAGAGTAATGGAAGCACTTCCGCTTGGAGATGCCAAAGAAAAGATGTTGTTCAACCGTTTTGTTTCAATTGTTCACGCAATGTTTAAAGGTACGTTTATAATTGCCGTCATACAAGGAGCCATAGGTGGAATATTGTTTGTAAGTGTTGGAATAGAGAGTGCAGCACTCTGGGCTTTTGTTATGGGACTCTTTGCGCTAATTCCAGCGGTTGGTCCTGCAATAGTTTGGCTACCGGCGGGATTACTTCTTCTTATGTCAGGAAGTACCTGGGAAGGAATTACTGTGTTAGCCGTTGGAGTAGTGATAATTAGCTTAATTGATAATATTCTTCGTCCTATACTGGTTGCAAAAGAAGCGCAGATGTCTGATGTATTAATATTACTTTCAGTTTTGGGAGGGCTTTCCCTGTTTGGAATAGCGGGAATAATAATCGGGCCTGTTATAACAGCCTTCTTCCTATCTATGTGGCAACTATTTGAACACGATTTTGCAAAGGAGCTGAAGAAATTTGGGTAGACTACACCCCTTCTTTGTGAGACTATTTATATAGAGAAAGGGTACCCCATGGAAAAAACAGTACCAAAAAAGGCGCAGCCCCAAGTTGCTGTACTTTCTATAACAACAATGAATTACTTGCGAAGATTTCACCCACATCCCGAAAAACATCCAGATGCCTTAATAGGCATTATGGTTTCAGCAATAACATTTGCAGATCCTAATGATTCTGCATCCGATGTTCGCGCCAGAATACAAGAAAGGGTTGATAAAAAATTTCCAAGAGACCCAACCGTAAAGTAGCAGGCGCCCCTTCTTAGGACGGGGCGTCAACCATATTGCAACCAATAATACCGCGTGGTATAGTCTTTAAACGTCCATTTGGGCGTTTCTTATATATAATGCACAACGAAGTACGAATTAACGAAAGCATACGCGTACCAGACGTACGTGTTGTTGGTAATGACGGTGAAAACCTAGACATTATGGCAACTAGTGATGCAATTAAGTTGGCCGAAGAGCAAGGATTAGACCTAATTGAAGTCTCTCCTAAAGCTAAGCCACCTGTAGCTCGGATTACCGACTACGGACAGTACAAGTACGAGCTTAAAAAGAAAGAAAAAGCTATCAAGGCTAAGTCGCATGTTACTGAGACAAAAGTAGCTCAAGTTAAGATTGGAACAGGCGAAGGAGACTTGAACCGTAAGGCTAGAAAAGTTGGAGATTGGCTCAATCAAGGACACCGTGCCAAAATTGATCTCTTCCTATGGGGCCGATACAAGTACATGGAATTTTCTTTTCTTAAAGAAAGACTGGAAAGATTCCTTGCAATCATCCCTGAATCATATAAGATAGCCGACGATATAAAGAAAAGCCCAAAAGGGCTAACTGTTGTTATCGAACCAGATAAAAGCGGTAAAAAGAAGGAACATGAAGACAAATAAATCATTTTCAAAACGAATACGAGTTACTAAGAACGGCAAGTTAGTTGTTCGTAAGCCTGGGCAAAACCACAACAATGCAAAGATGTCTGGAAACCAGAAGATGGCTCAGAAACGATCAGTACTTCTTAAAATGACAAACAAACAAAAGAGTAGATTTCTACCTAACAAATAATATATGGCACGAGTAAAAAGAGGAACAACTTCATTAAAAACAAGAAAAAACGTACTTAAACGCGTTAAGGGTTATCGCTTTGGCCGTTCAACTAAAGAACGACAAGCGCGTGAGGCTATAGCACACGCAGGAAACCACGCTTTTGCACACCGTCGAAGAAAGAAAGGAGATTTCCGTCGTCTTTGGACAGTTAAATTGAACGCTGCCCTACGACCTCTTGAAATGACTTACAGTAAATTCATTGATGCACTTACAAAAAAGAACATCACACTAAACCGTAAAGTGCTTTCAGAACTTGCACACAACGAACCAGAAACTTTTAAACGAATTGTTGAGGTAGTGAAATAAAGAAAGTCCCGAAAGGGGCTTTTTTTGTTATACTAATTTTAATGGAGGCAGTCCCAGAAAATTTAGATAACCCACTCGATATTCTACTTAAGAAAGCTATTAATGAATCCTCATCAGCTGAGGAAATCCCAGAGACAGCTATTTTGAAAGATTCTCCTGAGGACCGTGCAGAAAATTTAATACCCTATCTGCTTGAAAAACTGGGAGTCTTAGTTCCACACGAACCTAATATTGACCCAGAAGCCGTCGATAACTTTAAAGCATCAGCACATAACGTTTTGGAAGCAGAAAACGTATCTCCGGAAACGGCATCTGAAATTGCAGAAACTCTTCTAACTAATCGTTAAACATCTCCAACCTAAACCCATCTATCTCTCTTTGAGATAAGTCGTAGAAATATTTTCCCTGGCTTTTAAGCTCTGTTGCTAACGATATTCCAACAAATCTCCAGTGCCATGGTTCAAATTCATAATAGTCGTTGTTTTCCGGATACGAGAGCACAAATCCGTGTTTGTACGCATTACTCACAAGCCAATTATACTCGTCTGTGGGCTCAAATTTGAGCAAATCAGCACTAGTTCCGATGTCTATCGTGGTGCCCAACTGATGTTCTGAATACCCTTGATCTGCAACGAACTGATTCGCCGTTCCCTCTCCGAATGTAACTACATTTCTATCCTTTAGATCTTCTTGGTAATTAAAAGAACGGAAGGAAGAAATGATTTTAGGAGCAAGTCCTGCACCTCTCATTTTATTAAGCATGTCTACAAGAAAAGATTGAACCTCTTTGTGAATTTCTATTTCATTTCACTGGTGTATTTAAGTAGACAAAAAAATGCCCAGAGTGATTTAGGGAAACTCTGGGCTATAACGGGCTCTTTTGAGCCTTGCGCTAACTAAATACACTTTCGCAATTCTTAGGGAGAAGAAGAAAGTTATTTAAGTATAGTCA
>NVTG01000042.1 GCA_002401495.1 Candidatus Kaiserbacteria bacterium | reverse complement strand
TTTCAGGAGAGGCGAACTATCGATCTGATCGAAAAACATTTCGAAATTGATCTCAGTGGCACCTATTTGCGTATTGAATATGCCCAGGATACCGGCAACTTCTGGCTGGAACCACATTCTGATCTGGGGGTGAAATCTTTTACAATGCTGATTTATCTGTCGAAAGATGCCAGCCATGCCGAACTGGGCACAGACATTTATGATGCAGAAAAACGCCATGTGGGGCGCTCTCCCTTTTCACCTGGCGGGGCTTTGGTATTTGTACCCGCCAACGACACCTTCCACGGCTTTGAGCCACGCAATATCAAAATTGTGTAGTGAAAATTGGAAATGGTTCTTCCCGTCCCTTGCGTCTGAGAGCGCGTCTTCATTTTCCAGGAGCACTATTTCCAAGTATCTCCGAGGAGACTCGATGCTTGCTAAAATTGAGAGTTGGACCTGGCTCCCGTGATGAACTATCATTTGTATACCTTCCTGAGCTACCTGTCTAAATCTAATCAAAGATACGTGTATTTAGCAACTAAGAATGCAAAAACTCCATCACATCGCCATCTTGAACAATATATTCTTTTCCTTCTGTTCGAACTTTCCCTGCTCCTTTTGCAGCACTCCAAGAACCTAGTGGAACTAACTCATCCCACAGTATAGTTTCTGCTCGAATAAATTTATTTTGAAAATCAGTATGAATAACACCAGCAGCCATTGGTGCTGAACTTCCCTTCTTAACAGTCCACGCACGAGTTTCTTTCTCTCCTGTGGTGAAAAAGGAAATCAAACCAAGAAGTGCGTAGCCTGTTTTAATCAATTCATCAACTCCACTTTCAATAACACCAAGATCACGACGAAACTCCATACATTCGTCTCCTTCAAATTCTTTAAGTTCATCTTCTACTCCTGCGTCTACTTCAACCCAATACGCACCTGAATCTTCAAGAAAGCTCTTTAGAGCGTCCCAGCGTCCTCCTTCATGTTCGTGAACGTTGTATCCGTCGTTCTTTTTGTTAAGAACGTACATAAAAGGCTTCATGGTTAGTAGGTGAAGTCCTTTAACTTGCTCAACTTCCTTTTCATCTAAATGTGTTCCGCGGGCAAGCTTACCTTCCTCTAGTTGTATTAAAATCTTCTCAAGTGCCTCTTTTAGAATAGCCGCGTCCTTATCTCCTGCTCGAACTTCTTTCTCAATACTATCAATACGTTTCGTAACTGTTTGGATATCAGCTAAAATTAATTCCAAGTTTATTATCTCAATATCGTGAACCGGATCCACAGCACCATGAACGTGCAGTACATCTTCATCTTCAAACACACGTACAACTTGAGCAATCGCATCAACTTCACGAATGTTTGCAAGAAATTGATTTCCCAAACCTTCTCCTTCGGACGCCCCCTTAACTAGCCCTGCGATGTCTACAAATTCAACAATTGCAGGAACTTTCTTTTCGGAGTTAGACATTTCTGAAAGCCTGTCTAATCGAACGTCAGGAACAGGAACCACTCCAACAGAAGGATCAATTGTACAAAAGGGAAAGTTTTCAGCAGCAACTGCTTTTTTGGTAAGTGCATTAAAAAGCGTCGACTTTCCGACGTTTGGTAATCCTACGATTCCTATTGATAGTGACATGTTTTAAAAATATACCGTATTAAAGCAAGTGTGCAACTTTTCACCCGGACATGAAAAATACCTGATTGCTCAGGCATCTTTCAGTGGTGTACATTTCTTTCCTAAAACCCGTGAAGGTAATAGTTCCAAAACGGACACCGTGGAATTTAACTCCGGAGAGTCAAACTCCACGGTGGCCATTTCGAGTCAAAGACTTGAAAAAGTCACCGTAGTAGCAATCGGCAAGCCGACTACTACTTCGAAAAGAATAGCAGGTGGGGATAAATTGTCAAACACTGATTTGAGATAGGCAACAATATCGGGTTCTGTCAAATTACCGCATCATCTGCCTCAGCTCCTTCTCGTATTTCTTACTCACTTCCATAGTGGCAACCATCTGGTCCTTCCCTCCTTTAACTAGTGCTTGGGTTTCTTTTGCTATCTTCATAAACAATTCAGGGTTCTGTTCAACCATTGTACTAATCATCTCTGCCTGATCTTTAGGCATGTTCTTTAACTGAGACTTCATCATTTGCTTTAAAAGGAATTTTTTTAACATGAAGTAATTGTATATTGTATATATATAACTGCAAACCATTGCCCCAAAAGTCTTCTGGTGGTATAAATTGGCATGCTTAAATTTTTAAAAATCCGTGCATTTGCACGACGATACTGGAATACCACAACGAAAGTAGCTCTTTTTGCTATTACAATACTAATCTTACTAGCAGTTACTAGAATAATACTAAGTAGCGCGGACGCTGTTGAAGGAGAAACCTTTACTCGTAGTGTCGCTCTGTCACCAGCGAGTGCTATATCAGCAGAAAAGGGACTAGAAGTCTCAGGAATTGTTGTTGCAAAAACTCAAGGAGACCTACGTACTAAGAGTACTGGGATTATAACTAAGGTATATAGAGAAGTTTCAGAGACTGTTGGAGCCGGCGCAATAATTGCGACAATGGAGAACGCATCAGAACTCGCAGGAGTGGCACAATCCAAAGCGTCCGTTGCACAAGCAAAAGCTAACTTGAGTAAAGTTTCCGGTGGAACTCTTGCTCAGAGACTTGAAGTACTTTCTCTTTCAACTCAAAATGCAAAAGACACGCTTAGGGAGGCTGAAATCGGCGTTCAGAACACACTTCTAAATGCATACATTACAACCGACACATCTTTTGTTGGTGGTGTTGATTCCCTATTTAAAGACGCAGATGGTGCAAACCCGACTCTTACATTTATTACAACAAACGGAATTGCAGAGATCGAAGCAGAACACTCAAGATTTGTTTTACAAAAAACATTAGATAGACAAAAGGAAGTATCTTCTAAAATACTGTATTTCTCAGGAGACAATTTAATTAATGAAATTAATCTTGTTGAAAGCGAGATGCTTCTAATGAAGGATACACTTGATAAGTTAATAGCAGCACTCGACGGTTCAACCGGAGTATCTAAGGTAGTTGCAAACACTGCTCGAAGTAGTGTTCTATCAACTCGTTCAGCACTTTCTTCTTCAAGAGGGGCACTTAATGCTGCAAAGAATGCAGTAATTGTTGCTGAGGAGAATGAATCCATTGGGGCACTAAGTGAAGATACAGATATTGCTGAAGCCCAAGTTCAGTCAGCACTAGCAGGACTTGCACAATCCTACGCCAGATTAGAAGACACTTACGTTCGCGCACCAGTTAGTGGTGTTATAACAAGACTATCTATAAAACCAGGAGATTTCGTAAATTCCTTCCAAGATGTTGGATTAGTTGCAAGTCGAGGTGCACTTGAAGTCGAAGCATTTGTTTCTGTATCGATTTCTAAACAATTGACTGTTGGAGACAAGGTGACAGTTGATGGAGTATACGCTGGAGTAATAACAAGTATTTCAGAAAGTATTGATCCAATTAAACGACAGATTGAAATTCGAGTAGCAATTCTTGAAGAAGCGTCAATTCCTAACGGATCTCGAACAAGTATCACATTCTTTAATAAGAGTGCTGAGACTATAAGAGTTCCAATTTCAGCACTAAAACTAATTGGTTCAGATTCTTTTGTCTTTACGGTTGTTAACGGAAAGCTTGTTTCAATCCCTGTTACATTGGGTGAAATAGTTCAAAACTCTGTGACCCTAACTTCAGGAGTAGCACCTTCAACTGAAATTGTCCTCGACGCTCGTGGCTTAAATGAGGGAGATTCAGTAAATATAAAATAATATGTTTAACGTTTGGAGCTTCTTTACAAAGAGATCGCGCTTCTCTTTTATACTTATCGCAACTATTCTCTTTCTGGGAATTGGTTCAATTTTAGACATCCCTAAAGAATCAGCACCGGACATAAACGTACCGATTGCGATTGTAAGTACAGTTCTTCCAGGTGCTTCTCCATTAGACGTTGAAAGTTTGGTTACAAACGTACTTGAAGAGCCATTAAAGAATAGTTTAGATAATGTAAAGAATATAACTTCGAGTTCATCCGGTGGGGTTTCAGCAATAACAATAGAGTTTCAAGCAAGTGCAGACATTCCAAAATCAATGCGAAGTGTTCGAGACGAGGTTGAAATTGCAAAGAGAGATTTACCGGAAGATGCCACTGATCCACAAGTTATAGAAATAGATTTCGGAAGTGATCCCGTGGTAACTGCTACTCTCTCAGGAAGTATTCCATCAGAGATTCTTTTCACTATTGCACAAGAGGTTTCTGACAAATTAGAAACTGTTAGTGGAGTATCTTCTGTTGTATTAAGCGGAGTTCCTAACAAAGAGGTTCAAGTAGTAATTGATACTCAATTACTAAATCAATACGGACTTACAATAACTGATGTTACTCGAGCAATTGCAGGAGCTAACACTTCCCTTCCAGTAGGAAACATAGAAATGAACGGAGTGGAATTCCCCGTTCGACTTTCAGGTGATATAGAAAACTCATATGATGTTGCAGACATTCCAATAATTTCTGTAGGAGGCGCTCCTGTTTACATTCGCGATGTTGCTCGTGTATTTGATGGAAGGAGCGAATTAACCTCATTAAGTAGAACAAGTTTAGATAATGAACCTTCAAAGACATCTGTTTCGTTTGAAGTATTTAAAAGTTCCAGTGCAAAAATAACAAGAGTGAGTGTTGCGGTACAAGACGAGCTTAGGCAAATGCAAGAAGCAGGAGGAATCTTAGAAAACCTTGAAGTGCACAACATGTTTGACGCAGGAGAGGAGTTAAGAGGAGATCTTTCTACTCTAACAAAGAGTGGACTCTACACCGTTCTATTAGTTTCCTTGGTTCTAGTTATAGCGGTTGGATGGAGAGAAGCATTAATTGCTGCAATTTCAATACCGCTTTCATTCTTAGTTGCTTTCATTGCTTTAAACTATTCTGGAAACACACTTAACTTTATAACTCTCTTTGCTTTGATTCTTTCAATTGGAATAATCGTCGATTCAACCATCGTGATAGTTGAGGGTATTAACCGGAAGCTTCAGGATCTTTCTCGCGGAGACGATGAGTCAAAAAAAGATATTCAAAAAATAAAATCGGACGCAGCACTTGAAGTAGTAAAAGAATTTCATATCCCTCTTACAACCGGAACAATGACTACAATTGCGGTATTTGCTCCTCTATTAATGGTTTCAGGTATCACGGGGGAGTTTATAAAAAGTATTCCCTACACTATAATCTTCGTTCTAGCCTCTTCCCTTTTGGTTGCTCTTGGATTCGTTCCGATGTTTGCAACGAAACTACTTCGTCGTGGGAGCACAACAGTTGGCGCATTTTCTAGAAAAAGAGAAGAGCTGGTCTTTAAATTTGAAGAAGGGTATAAGAAATACTTAACTAAGGTACTTAACAGTAAGGAATCTGAAAACGTTTTGTTCCTCACCTTAATTGTTGTTTTCATTTTTACACTAGCGTTACCCAGTCTTGGTGCGGTCCGTGTTGTTTTCTTTGAAGATAGTAACTCAGACTATGTGGTTCTTGATACTTCCCTACCAATAGGGTCCACTCTTTCACAAACTGATTTAGAAATTAGAAAGGCTGAAGAAGTACTCTACACAATTCCTGAGGCAACTTCGTTTGTTACAACAGTTGGAAGAGGAAGTGCGTTTACCGATCCATTTGGAGGAGGCGCATCCGGAAGTGCTCGTTCGGCTAACATTTTTGTAAACTTAGACTTAAGTCGAGACAGAGAAACCACTGAGATACTAGATGACATTCGAATTGGACTTTTAGAGATCAAGACATCAGAAATACGAGTGGACCAATTAAGTGATGGACCTCCGTCTCTTGCTCCAATTACAGTAACTCTCTTTGGAGATGATCTTACCGATCTTGAACTGGCGGCATCTCTAGTTGAAAATTCTTTAAGAGAAATACCTGGAACTGCTGACGTATCTTCAAGCGTAAAGGATACGACTACTGAGTTTGTCTTTTCTGTAAACAGAGAAGAAGCTGTAGCGATGGGGGCTGACATTCGAGTAATAGCCGCTAACCTTCGTGTAGCCCTTTATGGTGAGAACGTAACTGAAATAAAGCAATTGGGTGATGACATAGATATAGTTGCAAAAGTCGCATTGGACTCAACACAGTCAGGTGCTTTTAATACAAACAACACAACATTAGAATCTCTAACTAGAGTGAACATTACAACCCAACAAGGAATATTCCCACTATCAAACTTTGTTAACGTTTCAGTTGAACCTAGTCGAGCATCAGTAGTTCATAAAGAAGGAGAAAGAATAGCTACGGTTTCCAGTCGTATAGGTGAAGGAGGTAATGCCCTAGTGATAAACAAGGAACTACAAGCAAAAATGGCCTCAAACTTAATACCTGAAGGAGTTCGCATCTCATACGGAGGAGAAAGTGAGGACGTGGACCAATCCTTTAAAGACATGTTCACAGCACTCATCATTGGATTGATAAGCATGTTTGCTATTTTGGTGCTGCAGTTCAACTCGTTCCGCTTTGCAACATATGTTCTATCAATTGTTCCCCTGTCACTCATTGGAGTGTTCGCTGGACTAATGATTACTGGAACTCCACTATCCTTCCCTTCAATTATGGGATTCATCGCACTTTCAGGAATTGTGGTAAACAACTCAATTATTCTTATCGATACAATTAACAAGGAAAGACGAAAGCATGGAACAACAAAAACAATGCAAGAGATTGTAGTTGGGGCATCTGCCGCTAGATTACGACCGGTGCTACTAACAGCACTTACTACAGTAGTAGGAATGGTTCCTCTACTCTTCGTAGCAGCACTCTGGGTACCACTAGCCTACGCTCTAATGTTTGGTCTATCGTTTGCAACAATAATTACACTACTACTGGTGCCTTCTATATATGTGAGGTGGCCTGGGAAGAGAATTTAAAAAGAACGAGTCTCGCGGTTTTAATATCGCGAGACTCATTTGTTAGTCTTCTACCACTGACCTTCGCTCCAATGGATACTTGCTTCCATCTGGAAATATTTGCGTTGCCGAAAGAATGGAATCAGTGGGACCAGTCATTTTGACAACAAATTTCTGGCCAAACGGATTTGTAAACGTAATAGTAGTCTCTTTCGGCTTCGGCTCACTCGGAACTGCCATGACACACTCCTAAATTGCAAAGCCCCACTATTACACAGACTTACCAGTCTTACAATATATCTTTGACTTTTAGGCTCTATTACTGCAAGGTGCTACTAGATCTGTTCGTCTTGGCAGTGAAGGAATATTGAAAAGTCGTTGTTTGGCCATGCAGTCAAATTAACGTGGAGCATGCACTCCTCAATTATCAGGGCCATGTAGCCCAAGCTCAAGACATGGAGAGTACAATGCAACCGAAAGAGTTTTTTAATGACTCCCTCTTAGGCGTAGTGCCTGGATGGGTTTCGAATTTTGATGGCGAGAATAATCAGGTGCAGGTCGCACACGATATGATTGTTCGCAACAGCACAAGGGCTGCGTGTCAGTATTTTTGGCTGGCAGTACTTTTTTTCAGTGCAGTGGTTGAGTTTATCGTAAGTTCGAAAATTCACAATCACTTTATACTGGCGGACGTTGTAGGAAAAGTCGCCATAGCCACCGCCTTTTTAGCTGTGTTGAGCTGCTGGGTTTTCGGGCTATGGAATGGGAAGGTGAATTCCTATCATCAGTACGCGTCGAGGAAAGGGAGATTTGGGCACGATTACACCCAGCTCAAGTTTCTTTTTATGGCCCACACACCTGGTGCGATCATGGTTCCAAAATCTCTGGCAAGCGCCAAGCATTTATTCGCTCAAATACTGGTGTCGTTTTTGATGGGTCATCTTTCGCAGGAAAAAGAAATACGTTCCTCAGAAAGAGGGTTGGAAGAACAGGAGTATCAAATAGATCTCCTGAAGAAGGACCCTGCTTCATTTTATGGAAAGTTTCGCGACGCCGTTAATCTCGGAAAGAAGTTTAAGCTAGTAAAGGAAACTCAGGACTGGCGCATATATTTCGAAACGGCGGAAAACGAAGCAGAAGCCGCTGCTTAAGAATTTGAGGTCGGGAATTAGCAACCCCGGCCTTTAGTATTTCCTCCACCAAATCCCCCACTTATACTTGCCTACTTTTGTTCTGTTTATCTCTAAGGCCAAACCACCAGTTCCTAGTTTTTTACCAACCTCGTTTGCAAGCGTCCTCATATAAGTTCCAGCGCTCGCCGAACATACAATATCAATAACTTGAAGTTCATTGGCACTCGTCTTGTACCAAGTATTCCATGAGTCTATAACTTCATGGCGTCTAAAGTCTCTTCCAAGTCTTTTGGACTCATCAGTTACAATTGCAAGTGCGTGAATCTTTTCTAGCGTTCTTTTCTTCAACTCTTCTGGTTTTATACTCCTAACTCCAGTTACTTCAATTTTAAATATATCTCCAGTGGATTCTGGAATATCAATCTCATCCAACTTCCCTTCAAGAAACCACTGAAAGAGAGGCTTACCGTTTACTGGCTTTGAAGAAATAACAGGATATGGCCAAGAGTACGTCCCAATATATGATTTTAAAGCTTTTTTAATTCTCTCTTCATCAATTTTTTCAATTTCATCTTTGTAGGTTAATTTACCAAGAACGTCATGGGAATCACTTGAAAGCCCTAATACAATGGAGACTTTATATTCCTTATCCAAATTCCAAAATTCTTTTATCCTTTTACACTTTTCTCCCGTTAGCACTAGTAGCTTTCCCTCAGCCATAGGATCAAGCCGTCCGGCGTACGCCATTTTTAAATATGAAGGGAAGTCTCGCTCTTCACGAGATTTTTCTATTGCCTGCAACGGAGTCTCTCCAACACTTTTATGTATTGTATATATTAAATCGTTTTCTTTGCTCATTATTTGTTCGCTATTTTTCGTGCAATTTCTACCGCTGCTTCTATATTATCTGTAACTGACATCTTGTTTCTTTTGGTAAATCCACATTTGACGCACTTATGAACCAGTATATATGAATCTCCCTCAGCTAGCACTTGTATGGGGCTCATAAGGCCGTGACAACCTTCTAAACGGTCTCCTGGGTCAATATCTACGTGCTTAGAGAATAGGCACTTAGGACAGTGATTTGTGTATCCGTTGCCTACTACGGACTCCCCGCAGTTTTCGCAATCAAAATCTTCTTTGTTTTTCTTAAAGCTCATTTGAGGAGCATAGCACTACCGCGCGGTTATAGGCAACTTCAAGAACTCCATTTAGAATTTTAAATTCCTTTTCTTCGTCACCATTAAATGCCACACGTAGAGTGCTTTCCTTAAGGGTAGTAACTAGAGGTTCATGGTTTGAAAGCACGGTTAACTGACCGTCTTCTCCTAGACAGTGAAGCTCGTCGGCTTCCCCGTTAAACAACTCCTTAGACACTGTAACAATTTCCAGTTGCATATTAGCTTGCTGTAACTTCATCAATACTTCCCTTCATGTAGAAATCTTGCTCGTCACGATCATCGTGCTTACCTGCAAGAATTTCTGAGAATCCAGTAATGGTTTCTTCTAGTGTTACATACGATCCTTTCTTTCCGGTAAAGATTTCTCCAACGAAGAAAGGTTGCGAAAGAAATCGTTGAATCTTTCGTGCACGATACACAAGAGTCTTATCTTCTTCTGAAAGTTCTTCAATTCCTAGAATGGCAATAATGTCTTGTAGGTCTTTGTACCTTTGAAGTACTCTTTTAGTTTCGTTTGCAAC
>NVTG01000041.1 GCA_002401495.1 Candidatus Kaiserbacteria bacterium | reverse complement strand
TGCTGTAATGCCTCCATGTAGAGGTCTTTTTGGTCTGGTTCATAGCCCAGCGCATCAATGCCGAGTTGAGTAAATGTCACTGCGTCTGAAATTCGATATTGAACTGTGGTGTTTAAGCCTAAACGTTCTCTCTCCGTTTCACGGTGCATCACACCATAAAATCGTTGGCTGTAGAAACTGTCATTTAGATCACCGTCACCGTTAAAATCGCGAGTAGTCTCATCTTTAACTTCGCTTGATGTCAAAATTGTACCGTTTCGGTAGTTAGCAAGCGTGCCTTCATCGTAAGCAGCAGTAAAAATAATCCCAAAGTCATCGTTGTTATAACCCGCAAAAGCAACCACTTTTGGATCAGTTTCTTCTGATAGGCTGCCACGAGTGGCCTCTCCAGTGAATGAGAAGGTAGTACCTTGCTCTAAATCGAATGGTCTGCGTGTTTTTAGATCTAGAGTGCCAGAGATACCGCCTGCTAGCGTATCTGCTTGAGGTGATTTAAGTACATCAATACCTGAGAGTAGCGCTGCCGGTACGTCGGTAAAGTCAGGTTGTAACGTGGTAATTGAACCTGCACTTAAAAACTGTTCGCCATTTAACAGCGTTGTCACTTGCGGCATACCGCGAACATTGATGGTTGAACCTTCCCCCGCCGAGCGACGAATTTGAATACCTGGAATACGTTGTAAAGTATCTGCGATCGTTACATCGGGTAATTTACCAATGTCTTCAGCGGTGATTGAATCCATTACACCAGTACTAAAGCGTTTGTTATTTATATCTTGCTTGTTACTGGCTGCAATACCTCGGACTTCAATGGTTTCGATTTCTTCATTTGTTAAAGAGTTTTGATCTGCAGCAATCGCATTGAAGCTGGTATAACCGCAAATAACAGCAGCAACGGCATTAGCCGTGATACTGCGACTCAGTTTATGTTGGCGACGGGTTTGAGATTTCATTTTTAACGTTCCTCATCCTGTTTATTTTAGGGTAATTATTATTTTTTGTTAATTTGTAACACGTATTGACTGTGTGTGTGTTATTAATTAACATTAGATTTAACAAAATTGCAATAACAATTACATTAAAAGCGTTATATTTTTTGTTTGATTTTTAAACTATCGCCATTAACTGATTGATTTATAAACAGGCTTTTGAAATGGAAAAATTTAGTGTCGCAAACCTAGAAACAGTAAATCGAGCTAATAAAGGGCTTGGTAATTACCAAAAACTATTTTCATCAGGTTGGAATGTCGCTAAGCAAGATGTCAGTTTGCCTTGTTTATGCCTGTATGAATCACGCTTAATAAATAATATTCAGTGGATGGCTGACTATACAAAAAAAAGCCATGTTCTTTTTGCACCGCATGGTAAAACAACGATGACTCCTGCAATTTTTAAAAAGCAATTAGCTGCAGGGGCTTACGCGATAACGGTCGCAACAGTTGCCCAATCACATGCCGCTGTAAAGAGTGGTGCAAAAAGAGTGCTAATGGCAAATCAATTAGTTGGCCGTGCTAATTGCCAGCAATTAGATGAGTTGCTTGCTGCTAACGACATAACCTTTTATTGCTTGGTTGATAACCTAGATATTATACGCATGCTTGGCGAGTACTTTGCTAACACTAAGCATACGATTCATGTGTTGATCGAGCTTGGTGTGCCGGGAGGGCGCTGTGGCGTTGTTGATAGTAAAGAGCTGACATTATTGGTTGCTGAAATAGCTAACTATCAATCGCTTGCATTGGCTGGCATCGAAGTTTATGAGGGAGTGCTATCGCAAACTGAAGCGGTAAGTCAGTTCCTCGAATATGCAGTCGCAACGTGTAAGCAATTAATTGCTGATAACGCATTTGACACACAACAAGTGATGATTACAGCGGGGGGATCAGCTTACTACGACTTAGTGTGTGAGGCATTTCATCCCGAAAAACTGACTCAAAACATGGTCGCTGTGCTTCGTCCGGGCTGTTATGTCACTCATGATCAAGGTATTTACGAACAAGCACAGCAGCAAATTTTAGCGCGAAATGAATTGGCATGCTCTTTAGAAACTGAGCTTACCTCATGCTTAGAAATTTGGGCGTATGTGCAATCAATACCTGAACCGGGTCGAGTGATTATTGGTTTTGGTAAGCGAGATGCTGCATTTGATGCGGGATTTCCAATTCCTTCACTACTGGTTGATCAAAACGGGCAAGTAAGTAAAGCAGATCCCACTTGGAAGATAGAGAAAATGATGGATCAGCACGCAATGATGAAAGTACCACTCGATTGTACACTTCGAGTTGGCGATATTGTCGCATTTGCTACTTCACATCCGTGCTTAACATTTGATAAGTGGCGCTACATCAATGTGATTGATGATAGCTACAACGTAGTTGATGTGGTCGAAACTTATTTTTAGGAGATAGACGATTGGATATAGTTTCAAGAATAAAAGAGCGCTTAGGGCATTTGCGCCAATCAGAACAAGCCGTCGCTCAATTGATTTTGGCGGATCTGCAGTTTGCAGCTTCTGCAAGTATTAGTGATTTAGCAGATAAAGCGAATGTTAGTCATGCGTCAATTACCCGCTTAGCAAAAGCGCTAGGTTGTAGCAATGTACGTGATATGAAGTTACAACTTGCGCAATCTTTAGCAGTAGGTGAGCGATTTATAAATGAAAGTTCTACGCAGCGAGAAGATATCCCCGCTATTTACAAAGCAATTCACGATATTTTAGATATCAACGCAGGACTAATTAAACAAGCCGATGTAGAGCAAGCTGCCCTATATATTGCCAATAGCCGCCATAGCTTAATTTTTGGTGTTGGTGGGGGGAGTTCCGTAGTTGCACAGGAATGCCATAATCGTCTGTTTCGATTAGATATTTTAAGTAATGCCTACAGTGACCCTGTGATGATGCGCATGACGGCGGCAAGTGTTGATGTGAGCGACGTCGTTGTGATGCTATCTCTGACGGGTTGTGCTCGTGACTTGATTGATACTGCGCGTATTGCAAAAGAGTATGGCGCTAAGGTTATCGCAATCTGTCCGCAAAGTGAGTTAGCAGATTTAGCCACGATTCATTTGCCAATCAAAACTAACGAATCTGATTACATTTTTACGCCAAGCACCGCGCGATATGCGATGTTAGCTGCAGTTGATGTGTTAGCCAGTGAAGTCGCAATTTTGACGCAAAAGAAATCTCGCGAAAAATTACGCCGCATAAAGCATGAGCTTGATCAATATCGCCAAGGACCGGACCGTGCACCGATAGGAGATTAGCAATGCAGTACACCGTCTCACAACCTGTTGATACATTAATTCAAGGCGCTAAAGTATTTGATGGCCTTGGCAACGAAGCGCTTACTTGTGATGTAGCTATTAGCGGTGATCGTATTGTTGCCATTGGCAAATTAACGTCATTGTCAGCAAAAGAAGTCATTGATGCTAAAGGCCTATGCCTTGCTCCTGGGTTTATTGATGTTCACACGCACGATGACCTTGAAGTACTGCGCAATCCAAATATGGCTGCAAAAATCAGTCAAGGTGTCACAACCGTAATCACAGGGAATTGTGGGATCAGTGCAGCCCCTGCAATTGTTAAAGGATGCGCTCCTGATCCGATGAACCTACTCGGTGCAGCCAGTGAGTTTAAGTTTGCCAACATGGCTGATTACATAGCAGCAATTCAAAGCGCTCCTTCGAATGTCAATGTAGCCGCTTTGGTTGGTCACACAACGCTTCGTAATAATGTGATGGATGATTTATTGCGCACGGCGACTGAAAGCGAAGTTACTCAAATGTGTCGGCAGCTTGAAAGTGCATTGAATGCTGGCGCGCTAGGATTAAGTACCGGCCTTGCCTATAAAAATGCGAATTTTGCCACAACTGATGAAGTTCAAGCGTTTGGACCTGTGCTAAAAGCACATAATGCGCTGTACACAACACATTTGCGCACCGAATTTGATGCTGTGCTTGACGCTATGGATGAAGCATTTGCGATGGAAAAGCTGTTTGATATTAAGGTGATCATTTCTCACCTCAAGTGCGCTGGTAAAAATAACTGGGGACGCGCGCCTGAGTTAATCGAACGATTTTCAGTTCAGGGAGCGCATTCTCGTTGTAGTTGTGATGCTTATCCTTATGCCGCTAGTTCAAGTACATTAGATTTAAAACAAGTGACAAGTGACTTTGAAATTTTTATCACGTGGTCACAACCACATCCAGAAATGGCCGAGCGCTCACTACAAGAGATTGCTGATGATTGGCAGTTGTCATTAATTGATACCGCTAAAAAGCTGCAACCAGCCGGCGCTGTGTATCATGGTCTGAATGAAAAAGACGTAGCAATGATACTCGCTTTTGATAAAACCATGATTGGTTCAGATGGTCTCCCTTGTGACCCTCATCCGCATCCCCGTTTGTGGGGGTCTTTTCCACGTGTGTTAGGCAAATACGCTCGCGAAGACGGTATTTTTTCACTTGCGACAGCGATCCATAAAATGACTGGGTTAAGCGCGAGTAATTATGGTTTAACCGATCGTGGTGAAATTGGCTTAGGTAAGTTTGCTGATCTGGTTCTTTTTGACAGCGATGCCATTTGCGATAACGCCACATTTATTAATTCCGAATTGCCGGCTTCAGGCGTCCATCGTGTATGGACCAACGGGCAGGCAACACTTCTTAATGACCAAGTTGTGCCAGCACACTCGGGCAAATTTTTAACATCAGTTGGAGAATAACATGATCAGACGTATTGGTATTGAAGGTGGTACAGGCACCGGTGGACAGCATTTACCTTTTGCTCGAGCGATAGAAGCAGGTGGTTGGTTAATGGTTTCGGGGCAAACACCAATGAAAGATGGTGAAGTTGTTGAAGGTGGCATTATTGAGCAGTCGCGTTTAGCGATTCAAAACTGCATCGATATTATGGATGAAGCGGGTTATGGTCTTGAACATGTGGCGCATGTAAAAGTGATTTTGACCGACTCACGCTATTTTCAGTCGTTTAATAAGGTATTTAAAGAATTTTTTGGCGAACATCCGCCGGCACGTATTTGCGCAGTCGCAGATCTGGTTGTTGACTGTAAAGTCGAAGTTGATGTGACTTGTTATAAAGCACCTTAAAAAACATTAAAGCGTTCAGCAGCAAAGGCTGTTGAACGTCAAAAGCACGAAACGAAATTATAACTATAAGCACCAAGCCAAACAGCAAGTAAACATAATAATGAGGCTTAGGTGAAGCAGGATGTCGTATGAAGTGGCAATTATTAATGGCCTTTTTAGGTTATCTGATTTTTATGATCTGGTTTGGCTGGTGGGTTAGTCGTAACAGTAAAACGGGTGATGATTTTCTTCTAGGCGGACGAAACCTTCCTTTCTTTTTAACCTTAGGTACTACTGTTGCAACTATGGTTGGAACTGGCTCATCCATGGGAGCCGTAGGTTTTGCCTACAGCAATGGTTGGGCTGGCATGATATATGGGCTCGGAGGTGCGTGCGGGATTTTATTGCTGGCTAAACTTTTTGCGCCGGTCAGAAAATACGAATTTATGACAATGAGCGAAGAAGTATCGTTTTATGTCGGTGCCAATCCGCTTGTTAAAAATACTATCGCTATTTTTATTTTTGTAGCCAGTATCGGTTGGCTTGGCGCACATATATTGGGTGGTGGTATGTATTTGGCTTGGTTAACAGGTCTGTCGCCGCTCAGTGCTAAATTATTTATTGCACTTGGTTTTAGTATTTATGTTGTTATTGGTGGTTATGTAGCCGTTGTATGGACAGACTCTATTCAAGCACTTGTGTTGTTTATAGGATTTTTCTTGATGGCGGGTGTCGCGTTGTATCAGGCAGATGGTTTAGTCGCAATAAACGAAGCACAACCTTTATTAAATCAAAGCTTTTTATCGTTAGATAAAATAGGTGTAGTGCATGGGGTTTCGTTATTTTTTGCAGTGTTGATTGGTGTTTTAGTCGCGCCTTCATTTCGTCAACGTATTTATTCTGGCAAGCATGTGAAAAGTATCCGGCAGTCGTTTTATTTATCAGGCGGCTTATATCTGCTTTTTGCGATCGTGCCAGCGATTATTGGTATGGCTGCATACAAACTAAACCCATCACTTGAAAACAGTGCATTTTCTTTCCCTTACATGGCCTTTGAGCTGCTTCCGTTTGGCTTAGCTGCGCTGGTTATTATTGCTGGACTTTCAGCTACTATTTCTAGTGCTAGCTCAGATGCTATTGCGGCTGTTAGTGTGCTTATACGTGATATTTATATACTGGTATTTAAACGGATGCCGCATGCAAGTGAAGTCATAATGCTTTCGCGAATTGGCCTGGTGCTAACTATTGGTATCGCGTTGTTATTGGCATTACTTACCAATGATGTGATTGGTTATATCACCAATATGATTGCCACTTTGATGTCGGGATTATGTGTATGTGTTCTACTCGGACATTTTTGGCCGCGCTTTAATTGGCAAGGAGCAATGACAGCCTTGTTTGTGTCATTTATTGTATCAATGGCGGTCATTTTAATACCGAGTTGGCAAGCTTATTGGAGTAATCCGATTATTCCAGCGACAACTGCATCAATGCTTCTATCGGTATTTGTAACGCTCATTACTCCAAAACAAACATGTGATAGTGAACAAGCATTAGCAATTTTAAATGCACAAAGAGAGGCGATGCATCATGATTAAAATCGCATTTTTTGGTGAAGCTATGCAGGAATTAAATGACGAGCACGTACTTCGTTTTGGTGGTGATGTTTATAACACTGCAGTGTACTTTAAACGCTTAGCACCACAGGCAGACGCGCAATTTGTTAGTGCTATCGGTATTGATGAAATAAGCCAAGCTGCCCAGACGCTTTGGCGACAGCAAGGGTTATCACTTTCGTTTGTGCAAACGTCAACGGATAAAACATTAGGACGTTATGGAATTACAACTGACAGTCATGGTGAGCGAAAATTTTGTTATGCACGAAGTGACAGCGCTGCCAAACAATTTTTTCAGTTAGATACACAACATAACTTTATAGAATCGTTAAGAACTACACACTTTAGTCATTGTTATTTATCGGCAATTAGTCTCGCTATTTTAGATACAGCTAATCGGCAGTTACTACTCGACGTATTAGATGACTTTAAGCGTGCAGGTGGCAAAGTGATTTTTGACAGCAACTACCGCTCGGTTCTTTGGCAATCTGAGCAAGCGACTCCGTTTTATTTAACCGCTTACAAGCTTGCCGATTATTTATTTGTGACTGACGATGATCATCATGGCGTTTTTGGTCAATGTAATGAGAAAGAATTAGTCAGCTTTTATCAACAATTTACCAATAAGCTGGTGATTATTAAGCAAGGTGTAGCTGATACTTTAGTGCTCAATAACAAGGAAATACAACGCTTTACTGTACAAAAGGCTGAGCATGTGGTGGATACCACTTCCGCTGGTGATGCCTTTAGTGCGGGTTTTTTAGCTACATATTTATACTCGCATAATACACAACAGGCTATAAGTACCGCACAACAAGTAGCGCTTCAGGTTATTGCTCAAAAAGGAGCGATAGTGCCAACAACAATCCAAATAGCGAATGAGGGTTAAGCAATGACTTATTTTTTACGTTTATTGATGTGTGCTTTATGCGTGACAGGCACTGCCGTCGCTAAACCGCCATTGTTGATGCCTATGCCTGTAAGTGTGACGAATCTTGATGGCCAGCTGCAACTGACATCGAGCCATCTATCAGTTTACCTTGATGAAAAGTACAGAAACTCAAGTAAGTTACTATTTGAAAATACGGCGTTTTTACAAAATTTTTCATCAGTTACTTGGCAAGATAAGCGCAGTGCTCAGTTAAAAATTGAGGTGGCTGCTTGGCTGGGTGATATCCCTCGATTAGATGTTGATGAAAGTTATCAACTGATTATTAGCACTAAGGCCATAACACTTAAAAGCCAAACACAATTTGGCATGTTGCGCGGTTTTGCAACGCTTAATCAATTGCTATTTTCAGCAAAGACACCTTATCAACTTAATGCAATGACAATCAACGATGCTCCCACTTATCCATGGCGTGGATTGTTATTTGATAGCGTGAGGCATTTTTTACCTATTAGTGATGTAAAACGGACATTGCGAGGGCTAGCATCAGCAAAAATGAACGTATTTCATTGGCATTTAACCGATGATCAAGGCTGGCGTGTTGCCCTTAAAAGCTACCCGAAATTACACCAAGTTGCATCCGATGGGCTTTTTTATACCGCAGAAGAAATCAAAGATGTCGTGGCATATGCAGCAAATTTAGGAATTCGAGTTGTGCCTGAATTTGATGTGCCAGGCCATGCCAGTAGTATCGTGCTTGCTTACCCAGAGCTTGGCAGCGGAACAAAACTTGATGAGATAGAGCGTCGCTGGGGTGTATTCAGGCCTTTATTAGATCCAAGTAATCCTAAGGTTTATCGTTTTGTTGAAGAAGTTGTTAAAGAATTGACAGAGTTATTTCCTGATCATTATTTACATATTGGTGGTGATGAAATAGATGATAGAGATTGGCAAGAAAATACTCAAATACAATCATTTATGGCTAAGCATAAGCTTTCGGATACGCATGGCTTGCATGCTTATTTTAATCAGCGAGTTGCGGATATATTAGCAAAATATAATCGTAAGATGATAGGCTGGGATGAAGTGTTACACCCTAACTTACCCGAGCAAACCTTAGTGCAATCTTGGCGCGGCCATCATTCCCTCGCGGCTATACAGGAAGCTGGGTTCGATGGGTTATTATCGAGTGGCTTTTATATTGATCAACCACAATGGACCAGTTATCACTATCGCAACCACCCAGATCCAATTAAACCTAAAAGGGTAACTGCTAAAGAGGTAATTAACCACTCAGTTTTTACTTTGAAACGATTAAAAGGAAGTTCAGTCAAAGGAAAAGTGACGGTATTTAGAGATACTCAATCCTTGTTAGCAGCATTGGTATACATAGAAGGAAAAGGGCATTTTATTACTGACCAAGTTGCGCAATCAGAGCACGGTTTTGAGTTATTGATAGACACTTGGATGGGGCCTACAAAGCTTTTTGTAGGAAACATTGAAAGTAATCAAACTGCATTTGTGGGTAACACTCCATACAAGATGAAAAGCAAGTCAGAAAATAAACCAAGCTTAACGGCACTTAATATTTCACTTCACGATGAACAAGGTAAAGATAAAAGTGGCAGGGTGTTGGGCGGTGAAGCAACTATCTGGGCCGAACTTATAACGACAGAGAGCTTAGATACTCGCTTATGGCCTCGTTTATATGCGATTGCAGAGCGATTTTGGTCGCCAAAAACGCAAGTAAATGAGCGAGATATGTATCGTCGTTTAGCAGTAATGGATGAGTTTGCATTGCAGCATGGAGGTCGGCATAAGCAGCAATTTAGTGCTCGATTGAAGGCATTGTTAGGCGACAATGTAACACAAGAGAAAATTGCTAATTTACTAAAATTTAGCGAGTTTTTAGAGCCTGCACATTATTACACCTTGCATCATTTAGCTTATTTGCGTGATGAATACCATCATGGGGCTCCCCTTGATAAGTTAGTTGATGTGCTGCCAGTTGAAAGCTTAATGCTGCGAGAGTTTGATTATAAAGTGGCTGACTACAAGCAGTCTTGTTCTAAAGCTCTTGAGAGCTCATTGCAATTACAAGTTGATGAATGGCATAAGTTTATTAAGCATAACAAGGTCTTAATTGAAGGAATTAAAGAGTGGCGAAAACCCTACCTGCAAATTAAACACGCGCTGCAGTCAAATGAGTCACAGTTCATTGTTAATAATAATGGCACGATTGCTCAGTTAGTGGCTTCATTAAATCAATATAAAAAAGTGTCTTCACTTTGTAAAAACAGTGGATAATGAGCAATTAAAAGGAGTGTTAGTTTCGGAATTTATTCTGGCCTAATGCTCTATCTGTAGGGCTAAAAGGTACTTTTTTATGTGAATCTATCACTTACTGAGATAAACTTTATTAAAGTACCTTCACAATTGGTTTTTCAATGTGGTTTAGTAACAATAAAGATCAACTCATTCATGAGTTGCAGCATGATGTTGATAAAGGTCAGCAGTATTTAGCTGGGATCAGAGAAAATATTGCTTATATCGAATTTACACCCGATGGAACTGTTCTTGAAGCCAATGATTTGTTTTGTAAAACAATGAAAGTGCAAGCAGGCGATATTATTGGTCAGCATCATAGTAAGTTTTGTGCGCCTGAATATAGTAGCTCAAAAGAATACCAAACCTTTTGGCAAGATATTGCTAGAGGCCAAGCAAAGTCAGGGGTTTTCTCTCGCATTAATGGTGCCGGCGAAGATATTTGGCTGCGTGCAACTTATTTTCCCGTTAGGGGTGATGATGGCCAGGTACGCTGTGCGATTAAGTTTGCTTCAGAAATTACCAGAGAAGTTGAAAAGCTTGATGAAATGTCGGCAATTTATGATGCCGTCAATAAAAGTACCGCGATGATCCGTTTTACTCCTGATGGTCATATTATTTCTGCAAATGATAATTTTCTTAATGTTGTGGGTTACAGTCTCGCTGAAATCCAAGGTCAGCATCATAAATTGTTTTGTTATGATGACTTTTATCAAAACAACCCCAACTTTTGGCAAGAGCTTGCGAACGGGCGCATTTTTTCTGGGCAATTTTCTCGTAAAAAACGTGATGGCAGCCCGATTTATTTAGAGGCAACCTACAACCCTATTTTTAATAA
>NVTG01000040.1 GCA_002401495.1 Candidatus Kaiserbacteria bacterium | reverse complement strand
TAATTTTCCGTTTTCCTGACACTTGCTGAACGAATTAAAAATCAAAGAATAATGTACGTGTAGGAACAACGGACATCAAATATATGTCCTTAAAAGTAATATTAATGCTCCTTCTACTGGCAACGGTATTTGGAACTGCCTTTGGATACTTCCTTAGATGGATAGTTTCCCTTGGAAAACGTGGCTCAATGGAGCTACAAATCAAGCAAATGATGCTTGAAGCAAAAGAAGACGCTAAACGCGTAGTTGACGACGCCGGAAACAAGGCGGAAAAGGTAGTAGAAGAGAAGACAAAAGAATCTAAAGAGAAAGAAGGCGACCTTAAGAAAACTGAGGAGCGTCTTGTTCGTAAAGAAGAGATGTTGGATAAGCGTCAGGTAGGTCTTGATGAAGATGAAGACGAAATAAAAGTAAAAGCTGAGAAGGTTAAAGAACTTCGAGATGAAGCGAGTGCTTCTTTAGAGAAGCACGAGAAAGAACTGCAAAAAGTTGCAGGTATGTCTGTTGATGAAGCAAAAGAGGCTCTTGTAAAAGAAGTTGAACAAACCTACGAAGAAGACATTACCGTTAGAATTCAAAAACTTGAACGCGAAGGTGTTGAAAAGTATGAAAAGAAAGCGCAAGAAATACTAACAACTGCTATTCACCGAATGGGGAACGCCATTCCAGCGGATGTTCTTTCAACTACGGTAGCACTTCCCAATGACGAAATTAAAGGAAAGATAATTGGTAAGGAAGGACGAAACATTAAAGCGTTTGAGAGAGCAACTGGGGTGGATGTGATTGTAGACGACACACCTGGTGCTATTACCCTATCTTCATTCGATCCAATACGACGACAAGTAGCAAGAGTAGCCCTTGAGAACTTAATTATCGACGGACGAATACAACCCGCAAAGATTGAAGAGACTGTTCAAAAGGCAAAGGAAGAAATTAACGTAATAATTAAGAAACGAGGAGAGGAGGCCGCGTTTGAAGCAGGAGTTCACAACTTAGATCCTAAACTCCTTATCGTTCTAGGACGAATGCACTTTAGAACAAGTTACGGACAAAACGTTTTGGCACACTCTGTTGAGATGGCACATATTGCCGCTATGATAGCAGAAGAAATAGGTGCAAATGTCGCAGTAGCTCGAGCTGGAGCCCTTCTACACGATATTGGTAAAGCAGTTGACCATGAAGTTACAGGAACTCACGTTGAAATTGGACGAAGAATTCTTCAAAAGTTCAACGTTGATACCGAAGTAATTAAAGCAATGGAAGCTCACCACGAAGAGTATCCATACTCAAACCCAGAAAGTTATATCGTCCAAGTAGCTGACGCCATTTCAGGTGGACGCTCAGGTGCAAGACGAGATTCAGTTGAAAACTATATAAAAAGGCTTGAAGATCTTGAGGCTGTTGCGAATAGTTTCGAAGGAATTGAAAAAAGTTATGCAATCGCAGCCGGACGTGAAGTTCGTGTGTTTGTTAAGCCTGAAGCGATGACAGATCTTGAAGCAAGAACCTTAGCGCGCGACATCGCCGTTAAAATTGAAGGAGAATTGAAGTACCCAGGTGAAATTAAAGTGAACGTAATACGCGAGAGTCGTTCAATTGAATTCGCTAGGTAGACATTTTCCTGAAAGATCAGTGTAAAACACCAGCTATTGCACAAAATACGGCGCTGTATATAATGTTTCCATAACTTTATTAACAATATAATATAAATATTATGAACAAAGCAGCAATCGCAGATAAAGTACATGAAGTACTAGGAGGAACAAAAGCTGACGCAGAACGCGCAGTTGAAGCAATGATTGAAGCAATCGTTGGAGGTCTTACTGGAGAAGGAGAAGTTTCAATCGCAGGATTGGGAATCTTCGAAGCTAAGATGCGAGCAGCACGAACAGGACGTAACCCACGTACTGGAGAGGCTATTCAAATTAAAGCAATGCGAGTACCTAAGTTCCGAGCAGCTAAAGCTCTAAAGGACGCAGTTAAGGGATCAATGTAATCATTCGTACCTAACTCATACAAAAGCCCCGCGAAAGCGGGGCTTTTGTTATTTATCTTTGTGCGGGTGGGGAGAATCGAACTCCCGTCACAGCCTTGGAAGGGCCGTGTCATACCACTAGACCACACCCGCTTATTTCCCCGATAATACTATGTCCATCCAGGCCGCTATTCGTCTTTGTAAAAAAACTCCCAGCTGCCTGTTACCAATGCTTTTTACTCTCAGGTGTGCAGTACCATACCGTAATTTCCCACGCTTGGCCATCTTTTTATCCTTGCGTTCATCGACTTGGGGTTTGCCAAATTGAGACAATGGTATACCTGTCCCTTTAGACCAATATCTTAAGCATTCCTCAATATTATTATCTGGATACATGTGTATATTTAAAACAAAATTCCCTTTTGGAACACCACAAGACTCGACAAACCACTTTATAGAAAACTTAATTACCTTTAAATCAGCGTTAATTATTTCTGTAAGAACTGTTTTTGCTCCTTCTCCTATATACAAGCCTATTCCTAGCATAAATGCATCTCTGTCACTAAAATTCCCTATGTCTTTTACAGCAACAGACCTTGCCTCTTTCATAGACAGTTCCTTCTCAAGGGTACGAGCAAGACTAGTCTTTCTTCGCCCCTCCTTAATACGATTTCTGGCCTCCTTATTAGGGGTATACTCAACACTACTAAGCCAATACGATAAAGTGCCTTTTGGTATATCTAGCTTTTCGTTAATCATTCCGTACGAATATCCGTTATTACGAAGTCTAACTGCTTCTTGTTGTAGTTTCCTATTAGCCATACTTAACACTATAGCACTGCGATAATATCTTACCTGTTCAACTGTTAACAACCTCAAGCAAATGATATTATTCCATCATGAAGGAATTTTTATCTTTAACTTTCAAACTTACTGCCATTGGAATAGGTGCCCTTTACCTTTTTACTACCGCCCCTACCCCATCTGAAACTGTTATTGAATACGAAGCCCCTGTTGTTATTGAAGAACCTATTCCAGAGCCTGTTGTTATTGAAGAAATAATAATAGAAGAGCCTATTGTTCTCGAACCCGTTGTAGAACCAGAGCCTGTTGTAGAAAAACCAAAAGCTGTTCCCCTGCCACAAGTTTTCTACACGACTCCCCCATCCTCTCTTGATGAGCTAAATAAAACGACATCTAAAGCAATTGTGAACATACTATGTAATGGCCTACAAGGATCTCCAGTTGGTGGCGCTACCGGAAGTGGAGTTATTATCGACCCGAGTGGGATAATCTTAACTAATGCACACGTTGCACAATACGTTCTTCTTCAAGAGAATCCTGCTGCGCGTGTTTCATGTGTAATCCGAATAGGTGCTCCTGCAAAAGCGCGATACACCACTAAAGTAATTGCCTTCCCTGATGCTTGGATACAAGAACACGCTAAAGATATCAAAGTAGAACTCGCAACTGGTACTGGAGAGCATGATTGGGCTCTTTTATACATAACTGGGCGCACAGATGGGTCAGAAAAGCCTAAAACGTACCCCTACGTGCCGTTTGATGCACGAATGGGTGTTGCGCAAACCGGAGACCCTGTGCTTCTTTCAGGCTATCCTGCTGGCTTCTTAGGTGGAGTAACCTTACAAAGGGACTTGTGGCCTGTTTCAACAATAGTTTCCATTCAAAAAGTGTTTACCTTCGTTACTTCAACCATAGATATTATCTCCCTTGGTGGAAACATAATAGCCCAGGGCGGCTCATCAGGTGGCGGGGTTATAAATCAATGGGGTTATCTTGTAGGAATCATAGTAACCAGTAGTGTCGCAGATGTTACCGCTGATCGTGATTTAAGGGCTGTAACTCTATCTCATATCTCAACTAGCTTTTCACGTGAAACTGGAAAAGGGCTATTTCAATACTTAGATGAAAAAGATTTCGATGTTAAATTAAAAGATTTTCAAGACAATACTCTTCCCTCTCTACTAGAATATTATCCGCTATAAGCTTGACCTTGCTTATATATTGGTCTTATATAGTACTAATGCGCCGTTGTTTCGATAGATCATAGAAAACTCAATGTGAGTGCGCGCCAAACTGATCGTTAGGAGAGATCGATGAAACCGATCGTCTTTTTGTTCATTCTTATCTTGGCGTTTCCAGCAAGCGCACAAACCACCAAATCCGGAATGGCTAAGCCAGTAATTATCGGTGTATGTCTGCCGTTTTTTGGGGAATCTGATCCTGCCTGTGTGCGGTATTGGAGCAACTTCAAAAGGTGGGAGGCTCAATTGGCCGTAGAGCGTCCTGCTTTGCGCGCTGCCGCGAAGAAACTAGGCACGCTGCCTACTGGATGCAGGGAGCGAGATTACAAACTTGAATCCCACTTCCAGTACCAGCAACGGCTTCAGGCCTATAGCTGCTATGGAGGTGAAGCTCCTGCGATTATACCGTCTGGACCACCGCCGTTTGTAACACCGATGTAATAACCTCGAAAGCCCGCTTGACCGCGGGCTTTCCTCTTAATTTTGTCGGGGCGCCGAGAATCGAACTCGGACCGCTCACTCCCAAAGCGAGTACACTACCACTATGCTACGCCCCGTGCATATGTCGCGCCATTATTGCATAGTCTTTATAATATCTTCAATCTAAAGGACACGAATAAATGTCCTATAGGATTCTAAAGGACATTTCTAAAGGACAAACTATTTGTCCTTTAGATATTCCCACCCTAAAATGTTTTCACGTGAAAACATGCTAGCATGTCACTATGAAGAAGCGCTCATTAAGCAAATTGCAAAAGAAAGTAGCTTCCCTATTTCACAAGCGCTCCAGAAAGAGCATTATATTCAACAGAGTACTTATAGTATTAAACATATCTGTTTTTGCAGTATTTGCTCTTGAGGCCTTTTTTCCTGGTCACACACTTATACGAATTCTTGAGGTTTCATTTGGTTCAATCTTTCTTATCGAATATCTTGCACGCCTATGGATAGCACCAAGGAGATTGTCTTTTGCAGCCGACATATTCAGTATTATAGACATATTGGTAGTCTTTTCCCTATTTGCGCCGCTTTTGATAGGAAACCTAGCACTTTTGCGTATTCTACGATCATTAAAGATACTTAGAACCTACTACCTCGTAGATCTAGCGGGGAAAGAGAGCAAGGCCGTTGCTCAATACAGAGCAACCATTTTAAGTATTCTAAACTTCTTTGTCTTCTTAGGAATTATGACAGTAATAGTGTTCGTAGCGGAATCTCAATTCAATCCTTATATCAATAGCTATCTAGACGCCCTATACTTCACAGTCTCAACGCTAACAACAACAGGATATGGTGATGTAACTGCAATTGGACCGTGGGGTAAGGCACTTTCCATAATGGCTATGCTTATAGGAATAACCCTCTTCCTACACCTCACTAGGACCATATTTAGGGGCGCAAAAATACACTATACATGTTCAGAGTGTGGCTTAAGTGCTCACGATGTAGACTCCACGTACTGTAAACACTGTGGGAGTGTTATTAAGCACAAGCACTACTCTCACACTATTTAGCTTTCACGTGAAAAGAAATCCCTAGTTTCATGTGAAAGAATTTATGTTACTTATGTAACCATATATGCCCCTTTCTGTGTATAAGTCTGTTGATAAAGGACATTTATGGGGATAAAGGACATTTCTATAGGACACAAAAATGTCCTTTATCCACAGTATCCCCAGAGTTATACACAGTTTTTGTCCTTTATAGAATTCTAAAGGACATTGAAGCAGGAAAAGGCCTTATAAATAGTGTTATTTGTGCGAGTAGGGAGAATCGAACTCCCATTGTCTGATTGGCAACCAGATGTTCTACCATTAAACTATACTCGCTAACGGGGTGATTATATCTAAATACGGGGGAATAGCAAAAGGCCCCCTTTTGGGGGCCTAAAGATTAGCAGGACTTAACTAAGTCCATACTTTTTCAGAAGATCTTGGATTTCATCCTTGGATTCAAGCCAAGACTTTAAGGAAAACAAGTCCGTTTTCAAAATCAGAAAATTCATGGTGAGTCTCAGTGTTTGAATTAAGCACGTATTGTCTTTGATGGTGATACGTGATTTGAATGCATGTTTTCCGGCATACTCTCCACTCTCAATTTTAAAAAGGCCTTCTATAAGAAACGTGTCGGGCCTTAGTAGCTTGGGCTCCTTGGTAAAGGAACCTTTTGCATCTTTCAGCTCCCCGCGAATTGACATCCCGCTTGTGTTTATCAGCTCTTTTATAGCACCTGTAAACTCCCTAAGGACGAGCGAGCTTTTCACTTCAGGAGCATTCTTAAACGCTGTCGCTTCCCAATTACGACGCATAATGCTGTTGGCTATAAACTCCAAATCAACGTTTTTGTCCGGTTCGTACTCTCCAGATATAAGCGCTGGTATGCGAATCCGCATACATTCTATGATCCTGGTATCTACATAAATGATGACTTCGGATCGGGCAATACCGCTTAAAATAATCCACAGCAGCACCGTAGAGAATATTTTTTGTGTCATTAGATAACCCTCCCGAGGTTTTGTTTCCAGTTTTCCTTTACTGCCTGATCCTATACTAGGAGACTTCTCTCTAATTTGCAAATTGTGCACCCGGAGGGATTCGAACCCCCAACCCTCGGTTCCGAAGACCGATGCTATATCCGTTAAGCCACGGGTGCATAGCGTGGGTGCATCATACGATATATTCGCGTGATGGCAATAGATATACTACAATTACATTAATGAGACACCCAGTCCCAAAAGAAGTTATGTTAGTTCTTACCTCCCTTGAAGAAAAGGGTTTTCAGGCATACCTGGTAGGGGGCTGTACTCGCGACCTTCTGCGAGAGACTACTCCTAAGGATTGGGACGTAACAACTAACGCTACACCGGAGAAAATCCAGGAAATATTTCCTGATTCTTTCTATGAAAATGATTTTGGAACTGTTGGTGTTAAAACTGAATCAGAAGATCCTAGATTAAAGGTGGTTGAAGTAACTCCATATCGAGTGGAAGCTCAGTACAGCAATTCACGACACCCTGATGAAGTAACCTTTAGCGATAGTATTGAAGATGATCTTAAAAGAAGAGACTTCACTATGAACGCCATAGCCTATAGCCCGTCTAAAGATGAGCTTATCGACCCATATAACGGCTCTGAGGCCATTAGGCTCAAAAGAATAGTAGCAGTGGGTACAGCAGAGAAGCGCTTCGGAGAGGACGCCCTACGGATGATGCGTGCTATTCGACTTTCTGCCGAACTAGACTTCACTATTGAGTCTGAAACGGCATCCGCCATTGCAGAACACGCAGACCTATTACAAAAAGTCTCACGAGAACGTGTTGCGGATGAACTTGTTAGGATAATAAACTCCGACACTCCAATGCAAGCATTGTTTGTTGCACAAAGATTAGGACTTCTTCAACACATCATCCCAGAACTAGAAGAGGGAATAGGGTGTGATCAAAACCAAGCTCACTCCTTTGATGTTTTCGAACACTTGATGCGCTCTCTTCAACACGCAGCTGACAAGAAGTATTCTTTTGAAGTTCGTCTTGCTGCACTCTTGCACGACATAGGAAAACCAAAGAGTAGGCGTAAAGATGAAAACACTGGAGAGTACACATTCTACGGTCACGAAGTTGTAGGTGCGCGAATGACCAAAAAAATACTAAACAACTTAAAATTCTCAAAAGAAATTGCACGCGACGTTGAGAACTTAGTGCGTTGGCATATGTTTTTTTCAGACCCGGACCAAATTACACTAAGTGCTGTTCGAAGAATGATACAAAACGTTGGAGAAGATCATATTGATGAACTTCTTGAATTAAGAACGTGTGATCGAATTGGAACCGGCCGCCCTAAGGAGCAACCATTCAGATTTAGAAAGTATAAGTCGATGGTAGACGAAGCAAGAAGAGATCCAATCTCTGTTGGAATGTTAAAAATTGATGGAAGAGGTGTTATTGAAATTTTAGGAGACGGACCAGGTCCTCGTGTTGGATGGATACTTCATGCGCTTCTTGAAGAAGTACTTGATGACCCAACTCTCAACACGGAAGAATATTTAAAAGAGAAGTCTACTGAATTTTCCAAACTTCCAAAGAATGAACTGCAAAAATTAGGAGAGAAAGGAAAAGACAGAAGGGAAGAGGAGGACGATAAAGAAATAGAAGCACTAAGAAAGAAACATCACGTTAATTAAAACCCGAAACAAAAGTTTTGGGTTTTAATTTGGAAAGCAAAAACCGCCTAAAGGCGGTCTCGATTTTTTGGGTGATACTATATTTTGATTCACGTTTTTTTGGTGTGAATCTCAAGAATCCTAGGGGTGGTTTTTGCTATGTGTGTCTCCGTGCAATTATGAGAAGAGAAGCTTCTCAATAAACGAATAACGTTTACATCGCGTTTACTCGTTAGTTGAATTCGTAAAACGAATTCAAAAAAGATTTGTGTATGTTTACTGTGCAAACACGACGACACGAATGTACTTAGAAGGAACTTCAAAATGTACAACCTCTGGTCACAATTATACTCCCTTAAAAAGAAGGATTTTTCTTTCTTGGGGATAGTTAGAAATCTATGTCCACTGAAACAGGGCAGTGGTCTGATCCGTAAACCTCGGGGTGTACTTGTGCATTAGTAACATTATCTTCTAATTGATCACTCACAAAAACATAATCTATTCTCCATCCAACGTTTCTCTCGCGTGCTCCTCCCCATGGACTCCACCAAGTGTATCGATCTTCTGCGGAATCTTGTATTCGTAATGAATCAACGAACCCTTCTTCAAGCATATTATCCATTCCTTCACGCTCTTCTTTTGTGAATCCTTTTTTTCCTTCGTTTTCTTTAGGACGTGCCAGATCAATTTCTTTGTGTGCGACATTTAAGTCTCCACAAAAGATTACAGGCTTCTTGTTTTGAAGAGTTACACAGTGTTCTAGAAACGCAGGGTCCCACCTATCGTGTCGAAGCTCTAATCTTGAGAGATCTTCTTTTGAATTTGGCGTGTAGGAAGCTACCGCAAAAAATTCAGGAAACTCTGCTGTGATTACTCTTCCTTCTCTATTTGGTTCACCATAGTCATCTGTATTTAAATTGTATTTCACAGCAATCTCTTCTGGAAGTTCGTATGAAACAGAAATTGGTTCTCGTTTTGAATATAGTGCTGTTCCAGAGTATCCCTTTTTTGTTTTAGAGGAGTTAAAAAATGAATGGTAGCCGGAAACGTTTTGTGCCTCATCTGGAAGTTGTTCTTTTTCTGCTTTTATTTCTTGCAGGAAAAGAATGTCCGGTTTTAATTTAAAAATATCGTTCCAGTTTTCCTTTCGGACAACTGCCCTTAATCCGTTTACGTTCCATGAAACTATCCTCATATATAAGAGGGTATCATATTTTAGAAATGGGAAACGGCCGCGGAATAAAATTCCCGCGACCGTGATGTCAGTATTGTCTACCGACATACTCGACCTAGATCACCTCCAGTTCTGAAAAAAACCTTTGCAAAAGAGATTTCTCCAAATGAATCTTCCTGGAATAAATCTCTGAACGGTGTTTCGTGCCATCTTGGTCCTTTCAAGTTATGCAAACTCGACTTTCGAGGGTAAGCTGCAATGCAACCGAGTACGCCTATCTCCCCTTGAGGGACGTACACCCTAGTCTACTCTCAACATACTCTTGTTTGTGTAGCTTCGCAACAGCAGTTATTCACTACTTCTTCTTATTGTGAAACTTAGAATGAATATCTTCTAGGTGTTTGTCTGTAACGTGAGTGTAAATTTGTGTTGTTGCAATGTTTGCGTGACCTAAAAGAGCTTGAACACTTCTAATGTCAGCTCCGTTTTGTAGTAAGTCCGTGGCAAAGCTGTGTCTCACAACGTGCGGTGTAACCTTCTTTGTGATCCCAGCTATAGTTGCATAATGTTTTACCGCACGCTCTACACTGCGGGGAGTTAGTCTTAATTCGTTTCGCTCATTTGCGTTCCTTCCTAAGTTTATAAACAAAGCTTCATCCATATCCTTTCTATTATCTAAATATTTTTGCACTGCCACTTTTGCGTCTTTGGAAAAGAACACAACGCGTATCTTATCTCCCTTTCCTCTAATAGACATTTCGTTTTTTGAAAGATCGATATCACTGTTTAATGAAGTTAGCTCTGAAACTCGAAGTCCAGTTGAGAATAGTAATTGCAACATCGCATTGTCTCTTAATGCACGAAGTTTCTCGTTGTCACTCTCAGCACTCTTAAGCGCTTTCTTTGGGGCGTCGAGTAGGCGGTTTAATTCGGCGCGAGTAATTAAATCTAAATCTCGCTGTGGAACTTTTGCTAGTTCTATCAACTCAGGGGAGAGACTGGTTACACTTCTTTTTCTAAGAAACTTTAAAAATGCACGGAGTGCTATTAGATAATAGTTTTGCGTCCGTCTTTTAAGTGTTCCTCCTTCGGGTGTTGGTTGTCGGTTTAGCCACAGTCGAAACTCTCGTACTTTTGTCTCGGTTATATCTTTTGGATTTTTAGCTTTGGAGTGTTCAAGGAATCGTAGTAGATATCTGTCGTAATTTTCTACGGTTTTAACAGCGCGTCCTCTTTCAATTTCTAAATATTCTAGAAATTCCTGTTTGTAATTTAGGAGCACTGAACTCATATAATTAGTTTATCATGTGCGTCGCACAATTTTCTATATTTCTTTAACCATTTTGCCAAGACGTTCTAAAGTATCTTTAGATGTGTGCCCATCGTATTCTGGAGCACTAACCAATTCCTCCGCAAAGTCTGTGCTTTCCCAAAAACTTACTTCTAGATGATAAGTTATTTGTTCTCCAAACTTAGTTCCTATTCCCATGATAAACATACCCTCAAGCATAGATCCATCA
>NVTG01000039.1 GCA_002401495.1 Candidatus Kaiserbacteria bacterium | reverse complement strand
TCAGTCGAAGAGCGGGACAAAGCAGAGGATCACATGGCGGACTTGAATGAAGCTTTCGTCATGCTTTCGCATCCATTAAAGCGCGCGGAAACTTTGCTCGCGCTTTCCGGCTTCGCACTGGGCGATGGCACCGATCAAACTTCCTCCCCCATGTTCCTGATGGAAATGATGACCAGGATAACCAAGAGATAAAAGTATGGGGCGAAAAGACGCAGTTTGATTTTGAAGCAAAGAGTCATGTAGATATTATGACTAAGCTGGACATGGTGGATTTTGAACGAGGCGTAAAAGTTTCAGGCTTCCGTGGATATTTTCTAAAAAAGGATGGAGCATTACTCTCCTACGCAATCTGGAACTACGCTCAAGATTTTTTCCTAAAAAAAGGGTTTGACCCAATGATCGTTCCTGCCATTGTTCGTAAGAGCAATCTTTTTGGAACTGGTCACTTACCAAATGAGGCAGACGATATTTATCACACACAAGACGGAGACTACCTTATCGGAACTTCTGAAATTAGCACAATGGGATATTACGCAGATGAAGTGGTTGATAAGGAAAAGCTTCCTATTAGAAATCTATCTTTCTCCCCTTGTTACAGACGAGAAGCTGGAAGTCACGGAAAAGACACTAAAGGATTAATCCGTGTTCACGAATTCTATAAACTTGAACAAGTAATACTTTGTGAGGCTTCTCACGAAGAGTCTGTTAAATGGCATGAGTGGTTAAACCGTAATACTGAAGAGTTTATCGAATCACTGGGTATTCCGTATCACACAGTGCTTAACTGTGGTGGAGACCTTGGTCAAGGACAAGTTAAAAAGTACGACATTGAACTATGGGTTCCCCTTGAAGAGAAGTATCGCGAGATAAGCTCAGCCTCATACTTCCACGATTTCCAAACACGTAGGTTTAATATCAAATATAAAGATAGCGACGGAAAGAATCGCTACGCTCACTCCCTAAACTGTACTGCCATTCCAACTCCAAGAATTCTTGTGTCGTTAGTAGAAAACTACCAACAAGCAGACGGAACAGTAAAAATACCTGAAGCCCTGCGACCCTACATGCAGGATAGAGAAATAATTTCATAATATATGTGGCGGGGTAGTCGTAGAGGAAAACCTGCTGCGGTTAAAAGAAGTCCGAAGTTGAGCAAATCTAAATTTGCACACAGGAGAAAAAAGATTCGTATTCTTTTAACGGCTCTTCTAGTTACTTCACTCATTTGTACAGTTATGGGAATAAGTTGGCTGTCGTTTTCCAATTTCCTCTCAGTAAGGGAAATATCTATTAAAGAGAATGTTGAAGTTAAAACTGTTGCAATTGAATCACTAATTCTTGAAGTAACTGAAACTCCAAAGTGGTATATCTTTTCAAGACAAAATATTTTAAGTTTCCCCCAAGAGGAAGTAGAAAGTGTTTTGTTAAGTACCTTTCCGAAAATAGATAATGTTTCAATTAAAAGAAAGATTTTGAAAAGAAAGATTGAAATTGTAATTGAAGAAAGACAAACCTATGCATTGTGGTGTCAGGAAAATGGAGAGTGCTACAGGTTAGATTCAAACGGCTTTGCCTTTGAAAGAGTCTTTGGAATTCAAGGGAGAGTTATCTTTAAGGGTGGACTAGGAGAATCTAGAGAAAATGTAATGCGAGTTTCTGTTTCCCCGGAGTACTTTGCTAACGCATCTGTGTTGATAGATGATTTACGTAGTATTGGATTGGAAACTTCAGTATTTTCCTTTGAGGGAAGTGACGCAATTATTCTTCTTGAATCAGGTTTGGAAATCAAGGTTGCGTTAGACAAAGATTTAAAGGCGATGGTATTTAATCTTGAAGCGGTGATTGAAGAGCTGAATTTGCAAGAAATACAATATATAGACATGCGATTTGAAAAACGGGTGTATTACAAGGAAAACTCTGTTAGTGTACCGGAATGAACTTTTGGAACGATTTAGAAAAACCAATACATACAATGGCGCCTCTGGAGGATGTAACAGACGCGGCTTTTCGTGCTGTTATATCAAAACACAGTGATATCAAACACGTAACCTTTACTGAATTTACCTCAGCAGACGGGCTCTTTTTTGCAGATGAGAGAGGGCAGGAGAAATTGAGGGCGAAATTAAAGTTTTCTGAATCAGAGAGGCCAATTGTTGCTCAACTCTTTACTTCCAATCCCGAACGTATGAAAAAAGCAGCCTCAATTGCCCGAGATTTAGGTTTTGACGGGGTTGATATCAATATGGGATGTCCTGATCGTTCTGTTGAAAAACAAGGCGCAGGAGCCGCTCTAATTAAAACTCCTGAACTTGCTAAGGAAATAATTCTTGCGGCAATGGAAGGTGCGGGAGATTTACCGGCTTCAGTTAAAACACGCATAGGATATTCTAAAAATGAATTAGAGGAGTGGCTTCCCGCAATTCTTTCAACAAATCCTGCTGTAGTTACAATTCATGCAAGAACAAGAGCGCAGATGAGTAAGGTGGATGCTGATTGGTCAACACTTGAACAAGCGGTAGGTATTAGAGATAGATTAGGTAGTGATACGTTGATAATTGGAAATGGAGATGTGAAGGATGTTGAAGATGGGATTAAAAGGACAAAAGAGAGTGGTGCTGATGGCTTTATGATCGGGCGAGGAATATTTGGAAATCCATGGGTGTTTAGTAGTCACGTTCCAACTTTCAATGAGAAGTTAGAAGTATTGATTGAACATTCTGAACTATTTGAAAAAGAATTTGATGGGATAAAGAGTTTCGCAACAATGCGTAAACATTTTTCTAGTTATGTGGAGGGTTTTCCAGGTGCTAAAGAATTAAGGATTAAATTAATGGGGTGTAAGGATGCAAAAGAGGTAAGGAATCTTCTGTCTGGTATAATGGCGGACAATGACCAACCAAGCACTATATAGAAAATATCGACCTGCATCTTTCAAGGATGTTTTAGGACAAGAACACGTAGTGGATGTTCTTAAGAAATCTGTTGAAAACAAGAGTATTTCTCATGCATATCTTTTTGCAGGCGGAAGAGGAACAGGAAAAACTACTGTTGCACGTATTCTTGCTGATTTAATTGGTACAACTTCAAAAGACCTTTATGAAATGGATGCAGCGTCAAATCGTAAGATAGATGACTTTCGAGAACTTAACGAATCGGTTCATACGCTACCGTTTGATTCAGAGTATAAAGTCTACATTATTGATGAGGTTCACATGCTTACCAAAGAAGCTTTTAATGCTTTTTTGAAAACACTAGAAGAACCACCAAAACATGTTGTTTTCATTCTAGCTACAACAGAGATTGATAGACTACCGGACACAATAGTCTCTCGTTGTCAGAGCTATACGTTTAATAAGCCTAGTAGAGCAGTTTTGGCAACGAACGTTGTAAAGATAGCGAAGAAAGAAGAAGTTGAAGTGGAAAAAGATGCGGCGGAACTTATCGCTATTTTAGCTGAAGGTTCGTTTCGTGATGCGTTAGGAGTTTTACAAAAAGTTCTTTCATACTCTTCTGACAAGAAAATCACTCGTAAGGAAGTTGAAGAAGTAACTGGTGCTCCTAAGGGGGAATTAGTTAATGGAGTGCTTTCTGCAATCTCTGAGAATAATTTGGATGAGGCGTTAGCAAATGTTGCAACCGCAGTTGAAGGAAATGTTGATTTCCTAACTTTCCAGAAACTTCTTTTAGATAAGGTGCGTTCTATAATGTTGCTTCGTAATTCACCAAGTTCAGTTTCGATAATTAAAAAGCAATTCAGTACCGATGACTTTAAACTACTAGAAAGTCTTTCAAAGGAGAAAGCAATTACCTCGAAAGTTCTCGTTAATCTTTTGGAAGCATATTCAGATACTCCTAATGCATATATTAAACAGTTACCTCTTGAGATTGCGTTAATGGAATCTATCAATGCTTAAACATATATATCTTGTTCGCCATGGGGAAAGTCGAGCAAATGCAACTGGAATTCGGGAAGGAAAAGACTCTCCTTTAACTCAAAAAGGTGAAGAACAGGCTGATTTTGTCGCCAAGCGATTTGAGAATATTCCTATTGAGATTGTTCTTTCTAGTCATTATAAAAGAGCAGAGCAAACTGGAAGTAGAATCGCTGAGAAAAGCGGAGTCCCTATGGAAGTAATTGAAGGAATTCACGAAAGAGAAAAACCAGATTCAATTAGAGGCAAGCATATTAATGATCCGGATGTTCAGGTTGCTATGGCAAAGTTTGAATACAGTTGGATGCATGACTCTTCAGTAGATTCCGGGGAGCACTTTAGTGAGATCGTCGAAAGGGCCAGGAACTTGGCAGAAGTTATTAAAAATCGTCCAGAGCAACATATTGTTATTTCCTCACACGGGTTCTTCTTAAAACTATTTGTTGCACATCTTCTTCTCGGAGAGTATTTAACGCCAGATATGTTTATTAAAAAGATCGCAGCAACCATGCGCATGAGTAATACAGGAATTACATACTTTACTGTTGATGATAAAGACAAGTGGCAACTTTACGCATGGAGTGATTTTGCGCATTTGGGAGTAGCGTTATAGGGATTGGTGGTTTTCTAACAATCTGGTAGGATATCACCACACATTGCCGGATCGTCTAATGGTAGGACTCTAGTTTTTGGTGCTAGCTATCTAGGTTCGAGTCCTAGTCCGGCAGCAATGGTTTTAGAGCGTTTAGTGAGAGTCTTTGCTATACTCTCAGCACATGAAATTACTTATAGTAAGACACGGAGAAAGTACCGATGATTTAACTGACCAGTATGGTGGGTGGGCTGATTTTCATCTAACAGATAAGGGTAAAGAGCAGCTTTCAGAAAGTGCCACTAAAATAGATAACTTAAATGTTAAGTTTACAAAAGTAATGTGTTCACCTCTTTTACGAGCACAGGAAAGTGCAGAAATTATTTCTACAAAACTTGGTATACCTCTTGAAGTATTCCACTATGCTAAAGAAAGAAATGCGTACGGAATCTTATCGGGTTTAAATAAAGACGAAGCCATAACTTTGTACCCAGAATTTGCAAATGTAAATATAAAAACAGACTTTATTCCAGGAAAGGAGAGGAGTGAAGATTTTGGAGATAGAGTAAGAGCCGCTTTTTCAAAAATCAAAGAATTAGATACAGATGTAGTACTAGTTACCCACGGTGGGTTTACAGCAAGATTCTTTCAAATATTTTTAGATATTGAGACAACTAAGGTGGGAGATGGAGGTTTTGCGTTGTTTGAGATTAACGGCGAAAATATTGAGATACTAGAGGCTGATGGAATAGAATATTAGATTATTTCTGAAAGAATAAAGGTTCGAACCATTTGCACCTCCGCCAGCAATGGTTTTGGTGGCTTGAATACAAGTCCATGTAGGTAGGGAGAGCGGTACGCTCGAACCTTTGGTATACTTTCAGGAATGGAGCCAGATCAAATTACACCAGGCGAACAAGAAAATAAATCTGAAGACATGGCGAAAGATTCATCATTGTCAAAATATTTGGTGGTGGCTTTAATTGGTCTGTTTTCAGTCCTTAGTGGCTGGATTGGCTATACTTTATCTCCACAAAAGGTGGTTGAGGGAGAGAGCGTTGTTTTACTGAAGACGTTTTTGGAAGAAGCTGAAGCTGAAAAGGAACAACATAACTATTCTGAGTCTACAATTAATGAAGTAACAGTCGATGGTATTAAGCATTTATGGGAAGTATCCAGTCCTTACACTAAGGTGCGTCTTTTTAGAGCAGTGGCTTCGGAATCAGAGTATGAATATCTTGGAAAAGATTATGAGTATGTACTTGGTACGAAGAACTTACCTACCGACGCTCATCCGATGTTCTTCCCAGAAACCTATAATGAAACAGGCAACGCTCTTCTTATAAGCTTCGGTTGCATAAATTGCGATGGTGGCGGGACTAGGGTAAAAGCAGTTGTTTCTTCTCGTGGCCTGAGTAGGAACACTCGTTCTAATGACCTTTTTGCATTTACAAATATCGGGCGAGCAGAAATTTTCGAGTGGACTGGTAAGAATACGTTTAGGTACAAGCAGTGGCCAGACGAAAAAATAAACCCTTCTTTTTATGAAGGCGCTGACTGTGGCTTGGGTGGCTGCGACCCAAAAAGTGTGGATTGGACAACGATCAAATGGCAGTTAGGAGAATTGTATGAAGGGTGAGTTAAGACTTTCTAGAGAAGAATAAAGGTTCGAGCCATTTGCAGTTCCACCAGCTATCTTTTTTCTAAATCGACTGTACTATGCAGTCAGATTTTAACAGAGAACACAGGAGGCCGTTATGGTCAGAAGGAAGAAAGAACGCGATGAAGTTTGGTGGATTGCCCACGGACACAGCTCGCACAGTCGACAGCCGTCATTTGCGCCATCAACCGCTCGCCCCGTAGTAACAGTAAGTTCTTACGGGTTCGGCTGGAACCGTAAGAAAGCTTGTTTTGTAACTACTCGAAGCCACGGGATGTTGGAACGAGTAAATATAGAAGACCACCCATGCGACTCAGGCGTTGCACTGGGAATCCTACGGCGCTGTGCCTATAAGAACGTACTTGATCGTTTTTTTGACAATCCGTACGCGAAGGATGACGATGCAGATATCTTTTCGGCTTCAGGTTACATGTTCGGGATCTCTCTTAGCAAACGTTACTGGAGTAATGACCACAAAAGGAACGCCGAGGCTAGTCTACATTTCTACGCGCCTGACGGAACACGGCAATCTATCAATTTCCATAACGGAATGACGGGGAGCTTCGGGCGCTCAATAAGTGGCCTGGAGGTTTCTGGTATAAAAGAACGAATGCAGTAATGTCTGTATTGGATAGGCCCAAAGCAGCAACGCTTTGGGCCTATCACTCTTTTTGTATAGAAGAAAGTAGAATCCCTAGGAACCTCACAAGTAGGTAGGAGCATTAAAAAATTGGCCTCGCAGAGAAAGAGTTGCGAGGCCAATTTGAATTGATAGAACTATAAGATAATTATGCCCGCTTATGCAGGTTCTTGAGCCCAGCGTTCCACGACAGTTTGCGTGTAGGCGTTGTCGTAGCCCAAAACCTGAAACCATCGGATACCCTTTTCTTTGGGAAACCCATGAATATCAACAAGAGTGACAATGGAAAGGGCGCTCAACTCAACCTTGCGTTTAAATAGATCTTCCATCATAACGATAGAATCATTGAGCCAACCCTTCTTGCTAGCAACACGCGTGGCAATCAGGGACCAACCAGGAGTTTCGAACAGTAGTCCTAACTCAGCCCTTGTGACTGGTAATTCTCCACTCGAGTTGAGTGCAATCCATTTGTGTGTCTCAGAATGTGGCCTTGGACTCTCTTTCCAGAGACGACCGTAGGGCAGACGAAGATCTTCCACAAACAAGTGTGCTCTGCCTCCAAACGCAACTTCTGCCACTATGTGTATAGGATTCACCTCCCATTCAACACGAGTAACATTGTCCAGCTCTTGCCACTTGTTAAGTGTTGCTTGAACTACTTTGGTGTACAAATTCAAGCTATCTACGTCGTAAATCAATCGACGCAATTCAATGGAGAGGTAGTTCCCCCCTCCGTGATACGATATTTCTCGCGTGTTACTTTGATTACTGAGATAGTGCTCCCAGTCCGTGACGTCCATAGTGTCTATTTTGGGGCCTGACATGGCTAATCTCCTTCAAGTTTCTCTTTTGCTAGTATGCATATCTTTTGGTTAGTCTGCAAGAGGGTTAGTATAGATATTCCGAAATATAGTTGCAATTTGGGTTCGAGTCGTTTGTGTCTTCTCCAACAGAGGCTTTAGAGGTTTGAGCCCAAGGCGGCTTAAAGAAAGTAGGAATCCGTTGACTTCCCAACTATTTCCAGCATAGTGTGATTTGGTGTTTTGCACCTTTAACGTAACTATAAGAGGACTGTCATAATGGAGACGGCAACTGCTGTCGGCGACGGTAAGCTGACGAACGAAGACTTGGGGACGCTTACGCGTCGCCTAATTGATATCATCCGGCGTGTAAACGAAGGGACAATTGAGAAGCGAGATGTTTTGACTGCTTTTCAAAGGTTAGCAGAGGGTAAGGCTAAAGAGATGGTTGAGCCCTGTCCACGTACACATCGAAGAGATCCTGTGAAGTTCAAAATGCTTCCAATTAAAGAAAGGCGAAAATCACGGGCACCACTGCGAATGCGAACGCCTCAGTTTCTTAACAGGCTGTACTTTCGTTACCGTGCGTCTTTCTCAAGTCACAAAATTTACGGCGATAGATATCTTATGCATGAAGATATAATCGCGCTGATGTGGGAAGCAGAAAACATACCGCGTCCTGCGGTAAATCACGGCTGGACACCAGTCCTAACTATTCTCGACGACCGAAATGCCAGTAAACATGATCGAGAAATTGTGGCTTCCACGCTTCAATGGCTCGGTACAAATGTCGGCAGAGAGTTTTTGGGACGATTAGTTGCAACCGCTGATATACAGATCTGAACAACAGGGGTCACCGATGCAAGTCGGTGACCTCGTTTCAATAAAGGTTCGAACCATTTCCAGGTTTTCATCTTTTTTAGAAATGGTTTTAGAGCGTGAAGTGAGAGTCTTTGTTATACTCACAATAATGAATCAAGAGATAAAAAGAATGTTGCTCGTTGATTCTCTGAACAAAAGATTTTTTTTGATTCTTCTGCTACTCGTCCCAACTGTCCTACTCGGGCTATATATATTTACTGCGCCTCATAACTCTGAGCCACCATATGTAATCATATTTGATGGAAGTGAATTTTCACCGTCCATCGTTGAAATTTTAGTAGACACACAAGTGGTATTCAAGAATGAAAGTGAAAACGATTTCTGGCCAGCATCTGACTTACATCCGTCGCATACTGTCCTTAGTGAATTTGATCCACGTGAACCCGTCCTTCCTGGTGAAAATTGGAGTTTTATTTTCAGCAAAGCCGGTACATGGCATTTTCATGACCATCTTTTTACTACAGCTACGGGCACGATAAGAGTTTTCGGAAGCATGAGTGAAGCAGTACCTGAAGAGTGTATTGATATACGGTGTTGGAAGGAGGAAATACTCGCCGCACTCACAGCGGGTGGGGTTGAGGCAGCGTTTGAACGGTTTTCATACATGTATGAAAACGTGCCTGGTTTTAGCAATGCTTGTCATGCTATTGTTCATGTTATAGGGGAAAACGCGTACTACACATTTAATAAACAAGAAAATTTTTCGTTAACAAATGTAACTTCATATTGTGGCTATGGTTTTTACCATGGTTTTATGGAAACTCTTTTGGTAACCACTGGTGATATGGATGAAGCAAGAGAATTTTGTCGTTTTGTTGATGAGCAATTGTTCGAATTTGGAGCTGCTGCTGGCCAAGCTTGTTATCACGGTGTCGGGCACGGGTTTACTGATGGAAGTGATCCTCGTACATGGGGAAATGCGGACGCAGTAATCGAAAAGGCACTGCAGATGTGTATTCAAATAGCCGAGACTGACAGACAAAAATATTTATGCGGTACTGGGGTATTTAACGGTCTCGCAGTTGCAAGACACTATGGCCTATATGGGCTGGTTGTCGATCCGAGTTCAGTCTTTGAACCGTGTGAGGGGCAGAACGATGAAGAATTTAAACTTGCATGTTATGAACAGATGAATACTTTGATTGACGGTCTGGCAAACAATGAGGTTGGTAATCTTCTTAAAATTATTAAAAGTATCTCTGAACCAGAATATACGGGACTCACACTGCAATCAGCTGTAAGTGTTTTAACTAAAGGTGGTGTTGATATGGATACTATCGCTGCAGTCAGTACTGAGTGTATTACTGAATTTCCTGAGTACACAAATATGTGTATAGGGGGTATCGTGTCTGGAATTGTGGAATTTGGCACACCAACTAAACAACACTTTGAAGCTATCAAATACTGTACACACGATGTTCTCACATCAGTGCAGCAAGTTACGTGTTTTAAAAAAGTAGTGGGCTTTGCTTATTCTGGATTTGGGTTGTCTGCTGTCAACGAAACGTGCGCAATTTTTAAAACGCATCACGAAAACGAATATCTTTACGGGTGTCTAAATAAGTAAATGTAGCGGCTTGGGTAGGTGCGAGGCCTTGTTTTATGAGGAGTCTCGCTAAGCTATTCAACAATTAGTGTTCCGCGCATGGAAGGATGACCGTGCTTTGAATCTCCAAACCCACAAAATACATTACAAAAAAACTGATATTCACCTGATTTGTCCGCAACAAATTGAATTACAATCATTTCACCAGAAACCAAGAACTCGCTAATTTCGAAGTCTGGTATCGTAATTCCATGATTGGTATCGATGCTTTCAATGTTCAACCGCACGTTATCTCCTTTTTTCACAATTATAATATTTGGTTCAAATTGCCAATTGTCTGCCACGACATCTATCTCTACAAAGTTATCTTCTTCAAGAGAGAAGCTAAATCCCGTAGCTACAATCAATATACTCAGTGAAAGTAGTGCCAAAATTAAAAAACTTTTATTTATTTGCATATTATTTTTCGAAATCACTTACCACTTGAGTCTTCCTCTCGCCAGCACCAGAGTTACATAATCTTTTGTATATTCCCGATGGGAGTAAGCTACAATACTTTTCTTTCCCTTCTGGTATATCCTTTTTAAACTCCTCTTTCCATTGCTCCTCAAGACAAGTGGAATTCGCTGGTATTATACTCGGACACTTTTTAATCTTTATCGATAGATTTCGAAGAATTTTAAAAGCCTTGTCGTACTCTTCCTTTTGCAGACCTGAGGCCGCGGGGTTTGATCCGTAGGTGCTCTGCAGATAAGAAACGATACCAAAGTCAAGGGATTCATATAATTTCGCAAGGTCTTTTGAAACCCCGGAAACGCAAAGATTTCTATACAATTCTGCTTCGATAATTTCGCAATTGTGCACCTTTGTTCCAAGATATTCCTTGAACCCCAATTCCCATTGAGCTTCCAGACAACTAAAATCCGGAGACTCAGGGAAGATACACTCTCGAATGTGGGAATGGACAGTGCCTACAGTACTATATGGACCTTCTCCCTGACTTCTATTCAGAGCTTGGTTTTTGTACCAAAAAGCAACATCATGATCATCAACGTCCATTGTAGCTTGCTCCGTACTCAAAGTTGATATTTTGTTTCTTTCCAACTGAGTTAGGCCAAAGTAAAATGCAAAACCAAGAAGGACCAGAAGCAACAAGGCACGTCCGCCTAAATTGACTATTCGGTCTCTTTTGATTTCTTTTTCCTGCATAAATACTACACGGCGCTAAGA
>NVTG01000038.1 GCA_002401495.1 Candidatus Kaiserbacteria bacterium | reverse complement strand
TCAAACGGCCGGGTGGGCAGGCGCAGTTCAGTGCCTATCTGATCCCGGAAGCTGGCACGACGGCCCGACTGACCGGCCTGCTTGAATGGTTGCCGGGCAATATTGCCAATGATTTGTCGCTTGAAACGATGGCCGAACGTGCCGGAATGACCCCACGGACTTTTTCACGTGTTTTTACCCGTGATCTGGGAATGAGCCCGGCCCGCTATGTCGAACGCGTACGCGTCGAAGCCGCCCGCGCATTGCTCCAGGATGAAGCGATTACGATTGGGCAGGTCGCAAAGCTTTGTGGTTTTCGGCATCCGGAAACGTTACGTCGGGCATTTCAGCGCCATCTTTCTGTCAGTCCGCAGGAATACGCGGAACGCTTTGCCCGCAAGTCATTAGCGGCTGCCATCTGACCGTGGCCTGACGGTCTTCATAACAGTCTATCTTTTTGGGAGTTGGGAACATGTTGTTGCTAGCCAATGGTTCACTGCGTCTGCTTTTTATCGCTCAGGCGCTTTATTGGTCCTGTTCGTTGATCGGGATCACGTTGACATCGATTATCGGTGTTTCGCTTGCACCGGTGCCAGCACTGGCGACTTTGCCGCTCGGTGTTCTCATGATCGGTAATCTGGTTTCCGTGCATCCGCTTGCCATGCTGATGCAACGGCATGGGCGGCGCGTCGGGCTTTCTGTTGGGGCTGTGTTTGGTGTTGTTGGTGGCCTGCTGGTTGCCTACGGGATCTATATTGGGGCGTTCTGGATCGTCGCGCTCGCACCAGCACTGATTGGCACCTATCAGGCATCCGCCATGTATTACCGTTACGCTGCACTGGAAACCGTCGGTTCCGGGCAAAAGGGGCGTGCAGCGGCACTCGTGGTTGGCGGGGGTGTGCTGGCGGCACTGGTGGCCCCGGAAGTCGCCGCTGGCAGTCGCGATATGCTGCCGGTTCCATTTTCTGGGGCCTATGTGGCACTGGCCGGTTTGGCGGCGATTGGCGCGATCCTTATGACGATGTTGCCCGATGGTGGCATTCCCGAACGCACCGGGTCGAGCCGGGCGGTGATGGCGCAACTGCTGCGTCGACCCGTGATCCGCGGGGCGATTGCCATCAGTGCCGCCGGGCAGGGCATTATGGTTCTGGTCATGACGGCGACACCGCTTGCGATGAAATATTGCGGCTATGACGTGGATGTTTCGGCCAATGTTATCCGCTGGCACCTGATCGGCATGTTTTTGCCTGCCTTTGTTGCCGGGCCATTGATTGACCGGATTGGTCCGCGCCGGGTGGCATCCGTTGGTGCCCTGGTTCTGGCGGCAAGCGTCGCGGTTGCGGTATCGGGGATTTCAGTTTCCGCCTTTCTGGTCAGTTCATTCCTGCTTGGGTTTGGCTGGAACATGATGTTGCTGGCCGGAACAACATTATTGGGCGAGGGGCATGACGCCTCTGAACGGGGGCACGCGCAAAGTCTTATGGAGCTTGGCAACAGCGTCACAGCAACATTGGCGTCGATTGCGAGTGGTGCATTGATCGCTGGCGCAGGGTGGGTTCCGGTGAACTACGGGGTTCTTCCGGTGCTGACCGTTGCGTTGCTTTTGATGTGGCGGGGATATGTCGCAAGGCAAGCAACTTCGCAGGCCTGATAGCAAAAGAAACCGCCGGTCAGAGTGACCGGCGGTGAAGTTGCAGGGCGAACGGGGAGTGTCGCCCCGGCGCGACTGAAATCGTCACGTTGCTTTCCTGCGGATACGGGGCTCCGGGAAGGCAAGGGGGTGTTTTGGCAATAAAAAACCGGCCATCAGGCCGGTTGGGATACCAGTGTTGCCGCGTTACCAGCGACAAAATCCTTGATCTTCTGCAAAACGAAATCGCGCGAACTGTTTTCACGGGTGCGGAACAGAACTTCGCGGTCCTGAATGACAAGCCCCATGTAAACCGGATCGTTGTGACCTTCCTTGGTCATTTTCAGGGCGCGAAGGGTGTGACCGAAATCGTCGGTGCTTTGATAGATCGTACGCATCTTTCTCCAACCAGCATTTACGTCACATGACGGTGAAAAACCAATCGACCATGGCTTTATGACATCTGTTTTTTTCCAGTTGATTACAGCTGTGTGATGGTTTGAAGACTCTTTTTGCCATCAACCGTGAAACGTGATGAGCAAAGCAGGCAAAAAGCTGCTGGTTTTATTTGGCAGGACTGTTAAAAAGAAAACGTCCTTAACGCCGGTTTCGGGCATTGACACGGGCCATGGCGATGTTTAAGAAAGGCGTCGTTCCGCACGGAACACCAAGGACATAGAGGGCAAGTGGCCGAGTGGCTGAAGGCGCTCCCCTGCTAAGGGAGTATAGGGTGACAAGCCCTATCGAGGGTTCGAATCCCTCCTTGCCCGCCAGTGAAAAAGCACCCCAAGACGGGGTGCTTTTTTCGTTTGGGTCTCAGGGCAGGAATGCCTCTGCCGATATGCAGGCTGAAGCGGTACAGGGCGCGCTTCGTTACTGCCTTTTCAAAACGCCGGACGAATTTTCATCACCGTCGTTACAAAAGGCGACAAGTCCCAGCAGGTCATACCGATATTTCCGATGCGCCTTACTGTTTAAGGATCAGCGATATCATCACAAAAAACGACAACCGATCTGAATTGGGATGGCGTTAAGGGGCCGCGACGGAAATGCTGGGTGTCGTTGATTGATGTTTATCGTCATGTGAAGCCATGCAGTATTGATTCGGATGGTCTGTTTCTTGTTTGATGAAGACCATAATTATTACAGGCGTTTAATGCGATTTATGGTGGGTGTTGGCCGCTTGATTTCGTGAACGGCATATGCTCTATCTGAGATTTGGTCAGTTGTATCAAGCAGAGCATATTTCAATTGAAACCCGGCTGTTCTGCCCGTTCCGTGGCAAACGCATGTGGCCCGGGTGCAGAAACTGCTTTGTTTCACCGATCGTGTGATCGAAAGAATGCACCTGAACGAAGAATGGATGGTGTTCTTGCGCCAAAGAAGCAGGTACCAAAAAAACAAGAGAACGGGTCCAGAATGACCAACCAGTTGCCATACTTGAGCATTGATCGTCACGACGTACTCAGCCGGGAAGATTTTATTCAAAACTACCTGAAGCCCCGACGTCCCGTCATTATGCGCAGTTTCGCACAGAACTGGCCTGCGTTGGAAAAGTGGACCTACGAGTATCTGAAACAGGGGTGTGGTCAGGTTGAAGTGCCACTTTACAGTGAGGCCTTTGCGAACTCCGATAACGACTATCTGGATTCAACCCAGAGCATGCCGTTTGGCGAGTATCTGGACCTGATTCAGGCGGGGCCGACGCCGCTTCGCATGTTTTTGTTCAATGTATTTAAATACATGCCGCAACTGCGCGACGATTTCTCTTATCCCGACCTTGGTGTTCCTTTCCTGAAAAACCATCCGTTTCTGTTTGTGGGCGGGCAGGATGCCTATGTCGATATTCACTATGATCTCGATCATAGCCACGTTTTCCTGACCCAGATGACTGGCACCAAGCGTGTGATTCTGTATGGCAGCGAAGATAGCAAAAAGCTTTACCGGCATCCGCTGACTGTTTCATGCAATGTGGACTTCCGCGACCCGGATCTTGAACGTTATCCGAAGCTCAGAGAGATTCAGGGATACGAGTGCATTCTTGAACCTGGCGATACTATCTTCATTCCAAGCCGTTGGTGGCATTTCATTGAATATAGCACAGCCGGCATCAGCCTGACCTTGCGCGCGATGCCTGAAACTTGGCCCGCGCGTCTGGCAGGGCTTGCAAGCATCATCAAGCTTAAGGTGATCGATCAGTACCTTGGCAAGATGATTGGCGAAAAGAAGTGGTATCAGATCAAGGAAAACTGGGCGCACGCTCGCGCGAGAAAGGCGTAAGGCAGGCCTAAGATTTTTTCAGGATGGTTGCATAGCCTTGTTGGACACCCGCATGGGCCCATTGGGTCAGTTCCTTGCGGTTGGCAAAGTCGGAAACAGGGCGGCTTGGGCTAAAGTGAACTTTGACCGTACAGCCCTTGGTTGCCAGAAAACGCCAGAAGTGAAATGCAAGCGTCGTATCATCAAACCACGGGTACAGGACATGTTCTGGCTCTGGAGATGTGCTGTCAGCGGTGTCTTTCAGGCAGATCACAGTAACTGGTTGAACATGGCACACCTCAGCGATCTTTTGATCAAAGACAAATTCCATCAGTGACGATTTGAATGGCAGTACAACACTGCCATCGGTGCTAGTGCCTTCCGCAAACAGGACCAGTCGGCGGTCCGGCAGGATTTTCTGACGCAGAACCTTGATCTGTTCGTGTGATTTGATCGCACGGCGTTCGACGAAAATGGTCTGACAACAGCGCGCCAAAAACCCGATGCCCGGCCAGCCACGAACTTCGGATTTGGCGATAAAGTTCACGTTAAAGAGTGAATTGATCACCGGGATATCAAGATAAGACGTATGGTTCCCAAGCATAAGAAGCGGCAAGGTATCGCTTGGCGAACCGATCTGTTCGACTTTAATGCCGGTAATCTTGCGTGCACCAATATGCCAGAAGCAAACGATTTTCGCACTGGCTCTTGCTTTCAGTCCCTCCAAGATCAGGAAGGGGATTAGCATCACAATCAACCAGACCATCAGAATGGTGAATTTGATCCCTGCTTTGATGTGTTGTGCAGGTGTGATGGGTGTTGTCGTCTCTGTCTTAACCGTCTGATCCAAAACGCTTAGAAATCCTTGGTGAATGTCAGCGTGACACTGTCGTTATCTTTCCAAATGCCAAATAGGCGGATGTCAGTAATACCATCAACGTCGTTGTGGGACTCAGATGAACAGCGGATCAAAACTTAGGCGATCCGCCTGCTTTCTGTAGAACCTGTGATATTGGTCTGGCACTTTGGATACATCGACCGTGATCAGGATATCAAGTGTCTTGAAATCAGGATCAAGCGCGACACCGTTTCCGACCACGCCACCCAATGACAAGTAAGCCTTGATCAATGGTGGCAGTAGGGCAGTGGCCTTGTCAGGGTCTATTTCACCCTTTGGCATACGGTCCATCGATTGATAATCGAGTGCGCGTGCCACATGGGTAGCCGGATCCATGTGATAGTGGTGCAAGTAGGCCAGCTCATATGCAATTTCGTCGATGTCAGTTGAATGAAAACTGGCGCAGCCAAAAAGATATCGAATATCGTTGTCAAAGATCAGCTTGGTGATACCGCGCCACAAGAACTGAATGGCTTTGCCATCCCGATAATCCTTGTGAACGCAGGACCGACCGACTTCCATACAGTTGTCTTGTACGGCATCGAGCAGGGGAATAGAGAACTCTTCCTGTGCGATATAGGACAAATCCGCCGGTTTTTGTGAAGACAACAACAGTCGCGTTGTTGCGATGACTTTTTTGTCCTGCTCATTGTCTACGACAAGCAGGTGCTCGCAAAAGTCGTCGAACTTGTCGCTATCGAGGCCGGCCGAATGTTGGTCGGTAAGGGTTTTTGCCTTAAACTCATCAAAGAAAACCTCGAAACGCAGTGCCTGCGCTGCCGCGAGGTCCTTCTTTGATCTAGCAAGGTGAACCGAAAATCTACCAGAAGCCATGAAGCATTAGATTTCTTTGTTGTAATAATACTGATTGTCGATGCGCATTCGCGAAGTTAATGTGATGTATATCACACAATAAACACATCCTGAAAACACTATAATGGTTTGAAACAGAACAAATCTGCCCTAGGTGCATATTCATCATTGTGTGAAATATTAAGCCCCTGCCCGAAAGGATAAGTAATAGTGTGCTTCCGTCAAAATCCGATCTTGGAGCGACCGTTCCTGAAATATTTTGCGCCGGAATGACAGAAATATTGTTTCTCAGACGTTATCGTAGATGGGGATGTCGCAATTTTGCTGACATGCGCCTACATCAATCACAGCATGTATCACGATGAAAGAGGCCAGAATGCCATTCACCAGACGGTTTAAATCGATTGCAACGGGTCTCTTGTTTGTGGGAGGCAGCATCACATTTGCACTGCCAGCGATGTCTCATCCTGCAGATCATACTCACACACATGCTTTGATCGAACTTGCGCAAGCCGGCGGTATTTTCAGCGACGAAGAAAGACGTATCATTCGTGACGTTCTGGATGTTGCAGATATCGTAACAGAAGATGATACCGAAAAGTCCGACGGGCAAAACGGCAAGAAGGATAAGGGCGGCAAGGGCAAAGGAAACAAGGGTTTGCCGCCAGGAATAGCCATGAAACTTGAGCGTGGGGGTACGTTGCCACCTGGTATCGCCAAGCGTGACTTGCCAGGCAATGTGGTTGCAAAACTGCCGAAACGCAGTGATGGCGCGATCCGCCAAATTGTAGGCGATGATGTGGTCCTGATTGAAAGGGGTACGGATATTATCCTTGATGTTATCCGTGATGTTGCTGGCAACTAAGCAAGCATTCGCCGTTTCAAACAGAAAAGCGGTGCCTGATTGGCACCGCTTTTTTTTTATGACATACCGCGATTGCGCCTTAAGTGAAGGCGTTGAAAGTGATGATTGTCTGTGTGTCTTTAATAAAGGGCAATTTGTGGATTTGTTCGTTCACATAGCGCCCGATATCCTGTTCGTCTTCGACATATACCTTGACCAACAGTTCAAACGGACCAGAGATGGAATAAACTTCCGACACGCCTTCAATTTCTTCGACGAGTTCAGCTGCGACGTCGTAGGCTTTGCCAAGTTCACATTTCACAAAGATGAAAAATGGATGCATCGGAATGGCTCCGGTTTGATGTTGAATTCAGGACAAGCTACCTGCCTTGAAGGATGCTTGCAATCATCAAGCACCGCAGACGTACAGATCGCAGGGGTCAGAGCGGGGTGCTTTCGGCATGTTCGGCGCGTGTGGCAAGTGCTTCCTGTGACACATCCCAAACGGTCGTACCTTCGGTCTCTGCCGTCAGGCTCGCCATTGCCAGTCCCGACGCCATCGCCGTGTCGAAATTTGTTTTCGGTTTGGCGTAGGCGGAAAGGAAACCGGAATAGAATGCATCTCCGGCACCGTTTACATCTTTGACCTTGGTTGGCAGCGGGGGCCAGAACGCTATTTTTGAACCAGACGAAGATACAACACCTTGGGCGCCAAGTGTGATGATGACGTCCGGGATGCCTGTGCTGCGCAGCAGCTCAACAGCATGTTTGGCCTGATCAAGGCTAGTGATATCGATCCCGGTAAGAACACGTGTCTCTGCACGGTTGGCGATCAGCAGATCAACTTTATCAAGCACCGTCTTGAAACGACCAGCCTTACTGGGAGAAACTGTGGCAGCGCAAAACTTCGACGTCCCTTTGTTTTCGGCAAGCCATTGGATGCTTTTAGTCGGCAGGTTGGCGTCAATCAACCACCATGGACGCGCCAGAAGGTTTGCCAAATGCGGTTGCAGTCGATCAATGCTTAACATGTCGTAGACTTCGGCATTCATCATGCCCAGTGCGAGTTCACCGGTTTCGTCCAAGAGTGCGGTGTAACCTGCTGTTGCCACGTCCTTGATCTTCATGACATGTCGGGTATCAATTCCAATATCGGAGAGGGATTCAATGACCTGATCGCCATCACCGTCATCTCCAACTGCGCCGAGCATTGCCACATTGTTTCCAAGGAGCCGCAGATGGACGGCAATATTGCGGCTGACGCCGCCCGGTTTGCGATGAAGGGTTCGAACCGGGTTCGAGGCGGCTGGGACAAATGTCTCAGTACATTGCAATGTGCGGTCAAAATGCGCTGCACCAAAGCAAAGGATATTGGCATTAGGGGTCATAGAGAACGTTTGCTCGTTTTAATGGGACGTCACAAGCCAGAAGGTCATTTGCAACAAGCGATGTTGATAATCCTCAAGCGCGTTTGAACGCAAGAAAAACAAAGAAAGCGCTGACAAATTACTGCCTTGGGTTTGTTGAATTCCGGGTGTCGGTGAAAGGTGTCCAAACACAACCCGGTATCATGCATGCAAGGCAACGCTGGGAGGCTAAAACACATGGTCAGACCGTGTTTGAAGAATCGGGCAGGGGTGAATTTCGAACTACAATTGGTTGTTTCGTTGCAAACCGACCACCAAAACCAGCATTCGGGCGGGAAAATAGTCGCCGGGCAACGGTTGTGGTAAGAGTCACTGAAAGGCTCAAGAAAACTAAGGGAAACCCCGCAGATAGGCGGTGTTTGCGTTAGGCTATCGGTTGTGGATTTCGACCAAATGGACAGGTTTTGTCGAAGTCTTGCGTCCTCAGCTATTTACAGGACACCACATTTTGTAGTTACCATTAGCGTCCGCAGCATGACCGCCTGTGTTACTTTGGTTGAGGGACCAAAACCTGCGTTTCGTCATGTTGTGAATAATGTGTTTTCGATGAGGGAGTTCCACCAATCAACGGAATTGGTGGAAGACATAATCAGAATTCAAACAAAGAAGGGCATCGGAATGAAAAAGCTTCTGACCTCGGTGGTCGCGGCTGTCGCTTGCTATGCAGGTGTTGCTTCGGCTGCAGAAATCAAACCGGCTGTCGTTTACGACCTTGGTGGCCGTTTTGACCGCTCGTTCAACCAGGCGGCATACACGGGTGCGGAGAAATACAAGGAAGATACCGGTACTGAGTACCGCGACTTCGAAATCCAGAACGATTCTCAGCGTGAACAGGCTATGCGCAACTTTGCGCGCCGTGGCATGAATCCGATTGTTGCGATTGGTTTTTCTCAGGCATCCGCACTTGAAAAAGTGGCGAAAGAATTTCCGGATACCAAATTCACCATCGTGGACATGGTTGTAGACCTTCCGAACGTTCAGTCCGTTGTCTTCAAGGAACACGAAGGTTCCTTCCTTGTTGGTGTTCTTGCCGCAATGGCGTCTGATACCGGCAAGGTTGGGTTCGTTGGCGGTATGGACATTCCGCTGATCCGCAAATTTGCCTGTGGTTATGCGCAGGGCGTAAAACATGCCAATTCGGATGCAGAAGTCTTCCAGAACATGACCGGCACAACCGGTGCTGCTTGGAACGATCCGGTAAAAGGCGGTGAACTTGCCAAGTCGCAGTTCGACCGTGGTGCAGACGTTGTTTACCATGCCGCTGGTGGCACCGGTGTTGGCGTGCTTCAGGCTGCAGCCGATGCTGGCAAGTTTGGCATTGGTGTCGACTCAAACCAGAACGGCCTGCATCCGGGTTCGGTTCTGACGTCTATGCTGAAACGCGTCGACGTTGCTGTTTATGAAGCGTTCGACGCTGCTGCCACCGATACCTGGGAGCCGGGCCTGACCATTCTGGGTCTTGCTGAAGGTGGTGTTGATTGGGCACTTGACGAACATAACGAAAGCCTGATCACCGACGATATGAAAGCAGCCGTTGCCGAGGCCAAGGAAGCAATCATTTCCGGAAGCCTTGAAGTACACGATTACATGAGCGATAGCGCCTGCCCGATGTAAGGCAAGCGTCAATCAAATCGGGGATTTGTCGTGTCGGATACGATGCATCAAATGCACGGCGCCGGGGTAACCGGTGCCGTGCAACCCGCTATTGAACTGCGCGGTATAGACAAGCGGTTCGGTGCGGTACATGCCAATAAAGAAATTGATCTTAAGATCGATAAAGGAACGATCCACGGGATCGTGGGGGAAAATGGGGCTGGAAAGTCGACCCTGATGAGTATCCTGTACGGCTTTTATCAAGCCGACGGCGGTACCATTCATGTTGATGGCAAGCTTTGTGACATCAAGGGATCAGAAGACGCGATTGCCGTCGGCATCGGTATGGTTCACCAGCATTTCATGTTGGTCGAAACATTTTCGGTTCTCGAGAATGTCATTCTTGGCGTCGAAGGCGGTGCTGTTCTGCGCGATGGCGTTGATAAGGCCCGCGAAGAACTCAGACGTCTTGAAAGTGAATATTCGCTTGATATTGATCCCGATGCGACTGTGGGCGACCTTTCGGTTGGTCTGCAGCAACGTGTGGAAATCCTCAAGGCCCTCTATCGTGGGGCAGAAATTCTTATTTTGGATGAGCCGACCGGGGTTTTGACGCCGCAAGAGGCGGACCATCTTTTCAGAATTCTGGACACGCTTAAGGAACAGGGCAAGACGGTTGTTCTGATTACCCACAAATTGCGCGAAATCATGGCAGCAACGGACAACGTGTCTGTGATGCGCCAGGGTGCAATGGTGGCGCATCGCAAGACAGCCGAAACCAGCCCGGAAGAACTTTCAGAATTAATGGTCGGCCGCAGGGTGTTGCTGCGCCTTGAAAAAGGTGAAGCCAATCCGGCGGCGACTGTTCTTGATGTCGATAACCTGTGTGTCGACAATGCCCAAGGTGTGCGCAAGGTCAAACATGCGACCTTTAATGTCCGGGCAGGCGAAATCGTCGGCATTGCAGGTGTGTCCGGCAATGGCCAGAGTGAACTTTTAGAAGCACTTGGCGGCATTCGTTCTGCAAGCGAAGGAACAGTGGAACTCAACGGACAGGATGTCACACCGGGCAAAGGTGTTGACGCTGCCGAACTACGCCGTCGCGGTGTTGCCCACGTGCCAGAAGACCGTCATCGCATGGCAATGGTCACGGCGTTCTCGGCCAAAGAGGCAGCTATTCTCGGCTACGAAGATGACCCAGCCTATCAAAAGGGTGTGCTTCTTGACTGGAATGCTATTTCGGACGCCACGGCCAATATGATGTCGGAATTTGACGTGCGACCGGATAATCCGGATTTGAAAGCCGCCAATTTCTCGGGCGGTAACCAGCAAAAGCTGGTTTTGGCGCGTGAAATCATGCGTGACCCGGAATTGCTTCTGGTGGGCCAGCCGACCCGCGGGGTCGATATTGGTGCCATTGAATTCATTCACAAACGTATTGTCGCCATGCGGGATGCAGGCAAAGCCGTCCTTCTGGTGTCTGTGGAGCTTGACGAAATCATGTCGCTTGCCGACCGCATTCTGGTGATGTGCGACGGGGCCATCATTGGCGAAGTCGCCGCATCGGAGGCAAATGAACGCGTGCTTGGCCTTATGATGGCCGGGGTTGATCCAAACGAAGCCAAGGCAGCGGAGGGGCAGGCATGAGGAAGACTGTCGAACTTCCGCGCTGGATTGATGTTGGTGCGTTGCCGCTGCTGAACCTTTTGCTGGCACTGGTCGTTTCGGGTCTGGTGGTTCTGGCGATTGGTGAAAACCCGGTAGAAGTTGTCGAGATCCTGCTTTACGGCGCATTCGGCTACGAAGAGGCATGGGGCTATACGCTTTACTATACCACCAACTTCATTTTCACAGGTTTGGCCTTTGCAATCGCATTCCACTGCGGTCTGTTTAACATCGGTGCCGAGGGGCAGGCC